>JALWLO010000124.1:19366-35354 GCA_027084135.1 Campylobacterales bacterium
GTGCCCCTTCGTGGTTTAGTGCTCTTTTTTAGCCTGCGGCTAACATAAAATTTTTTACTAAAATTATAAAGCTTTCGTTCAATTTATAGTTTTTCAGAGAGTTCAATATATTGTAGCAAATTTTAGAGTAGTTTTGTACATTTAGTTAAGTAAGGTTGTAGTTATTTGAGTTAAATGTAATATACTTCTAAGATAAAAGAAGAGAGAAGATGAACACTTAGTCCATCTGTCTTCTAAGATATGTCGGGATATCAAGATCAGTCTCATCCGTTACGATATCGCCGCCACCGCTGATCTTTATCTTTCCTACTTTTTTGGCAGGAGTTTGTGTAATTTTTTCTGTTTCAATAGTAGTTGTCGGCTGAGTGGAAGTACTATTGTTGATAGGTTCAAGTACTTCCTGATTGTCGAAACCCGTTGCCACGATCGTAATTTTTACCTCATTTTCACCGAAACTCTCATTTGTCGTCGTACCAAATATCACATCCGCATCCTCATCCACACTATCATAGATGATATCCATAGCGTTTTGGATCTGAACAAGTGGGAAGTTAGGGTGGATATGGAAGTGTACAAGTACACCCATTGCACCGTTGATTGAGAGGTTGTCAAGGAGAGGGGATTCAATAGCATTTTTAACCGCTTCAATCGCTGCATCTTCACCTTCAGCTTCACCTACACCAAGAATTGCCATACCTTTGTGGCTCATAACGGTTTTCACATCGGCAAAGTCAACATTGATATCATTTGTACCGTGAGAGAGAACGACTGCACTCATGCCGCCGACCGCTTTAGCGAGTATGTCATCAACAAGTTTGAAGCTATCTTTCATACCTAGATGTTTATCAACAATCGCCAATAGTTTATCATTAGGAATTACTACGATAGAGTCGCTCTCTTTTTTGAGCTCCTCAAGCCCTTGTAGAGCCAGTTTAGCTCTCTTTTTTCCCTCAAACGAGAAAGGTTTTGTGACAACCGATACGGTAAGTGCACCGACCTCTTTTGCCGCTTGTGCAACGATAGGTGTTGCCCCAGTTCCTGTACCGCCTCCAAGACCCGCTGATATAAATACGATATCAGCTCCCTCAAGTGCCGCTTTTAGATCCTCAAAACTCTCTAGTGCGGCATTTTTACCTACTTCAGGTTTCATACCGGCACCTAGACCTTTTGTGATTCTATCTCCTAGTTGGATCTTTACAGGCGCTTGAGAACTGCTGAGAGCCTGCGCATCGGTATTTGCTACAATAAGATCGATCTCCCCGATGCCTTGATTGATCATATGGTTTACCATATTTCCGCCGCCACCACCGACACCTATGACCTTTATATTTGCTCCTAAAACTTGTTGACTATTTTCCATACTTTTCTCTCTCCTCTTAAATATTAAATTATTTAAAATAGTTGCGTTATTTTATTCCAAAATTTCTTAAAAGCTGACTCATTTGATCTCTCTCCGATTAAATCATCAATGATATAATTTGAATCACTCTCATCGTTGAGTAGATCATCATCTATTGAGTTGTTAAACTGCTCTTCTACATCATCACCTATCTCCTCTTTTTTAGGCTTTAGTTCTATCATTTCATCTTTATATCTGAGTTTACCGTTTGAATCCATCTCATATGGCGTAAAGTGTCCCGCACCATAGAGCAGGAGTCCTATAGAGGTTGAGAACTCCGGACCTTTGAGTGTATCAAACATACCCTCGATATTGTGTTCATTCGGTTTTGCCAACCTCACAGGCAAGTTGTTAAAGATCGCTTGAGCGAGCTCCCTGATACCGTCTAGCTTGGTCATTCCACCTGTTAGGACGATACCGGCACCAAGTTGATCGTCAAATCCGCTCTCTTCAATACTTTTTGCAATGATCATCAAAGTCTCTTCAACTCTTGCGTAGATGACATTGGTGATAATCTCCAAGGAGACATCATTTGAGCTATTTTCATCACCTATCGTAGGAAGCTCGATAATATCATCACTATCGGATTTTAGACTTCCATACTCTATCTTTACTCTCTCAGCCGCACCGATAGGGGTATGCAGCGCCATAGAGAGGTCATTTGTGATATTGTTGCTTCCTACACCGAGGAAGTCGTTATAGCGTATAGAGTTTCCTAGATGTATGATAATATTTGAGGTTGCACCTCCAAGGTCGATCATTGCAACTCCGAGCTCTTTTTCATCCTCATTTAATACTGCTATGCTTGAGGCATAACCGTTTAGTACGATATTATCTATCTCGAGGGAGGCTGATTTGATCGCTTTTTTGAGGTTATTGAGACTCGATTTTAGTACAGTGATGATATGAACCTGAACCTCTAGCCTAGAGCCATTCATGCCGAGCGGATCGTCAATGTTCGGATGTTCATCAACCTTGAAGCTGTATGGCAATACATGGAGTTTCTCATACTCGTGAGGTATGTTGGCATTATGGTCGGCCATCTGAAGCGCTCTATTGATCTCTTTGATGCCTATCTCTTTATTGGGGACATTTACCACGCCGTAGCTATCCACACTCTTTGTGTAGGCACCGGATATAGAGACGACAACTTTATCATACGGTGTACCTGCTACCCTTTTTGCATCATTGATAGCATGTTTGATAGCACGAGAAGCGAGTTCTATATTTGTAATAATTCCCTTTTTGATACCTTGTGATTTTGCGATACCTGCACCCAAGATCTTGATCCCATCATTACTCTTTTGGGCAATAATGGCACAAACCTTTGTAGAACCAATATCAACACTTAAAATAGTCATGATTAACTTCGCTCCTCCTTCTTGATATAGAGTTGTGTTTTATACTTCTCTCTTAGTTTTTCGATAAGACCTCTTTGTATAAAGCTGTTTTTTAGTGGAAGCACCTTTTTATTGGTATTCTCTCTCTTTACACGATAGGCTTTGTTGTCATATAGTTTCTGCTCTTTTATCTCATATACAAGTGCACTGTCACCTATGAGGTAAAATCCTTTTTTTTGATCGTTAGTACTAAAGAGATAGTTTAAGAAGTTAAATGCCGCATTTGGGTTTACGATATCTATCTTTTTTGCGTCGCTCAAAGTGACAAAACCGACATCTTTTCCGTCAATTTGCTCTTTAGCGATCTCCTCTTTCGCTATCTTCTCTAACATCTCTTTCGCTTTTTTGGCTCTAAGCTCCATGGCTACTTGCGCTTTTGCATCTTCAAAAGGGAGAGGTTTCGGTAAAATGATCTCTTTGACTTGTGCGGTGATATAGCCGTTTTTACCCTTAAGCGCTTTGAGATACTCACCTTTGCTAAGAGATGCTATTTGTGAGAAGTCTATACTTGTGTTTGAGTCTTGGGAGATCTTGATCTCCTTTTGCGCTTTGATTTTCCCCTTTTTGAAGTCGATGTAGTTTTTGAGAGCTAACTTTTTCGCTTTTTTAAATTTATAGGCTCTTATCACATCATCTTTGGCTTTATCAAGCGGTAAGATCTTTCCATCTTTATCTTTAAATTGGTACTTCACCTCTTCGTAAAAGGCTTTAAGCTTTTCTTGGTCTATATCGCTCTCTTTGATGCTATCTATCGGAGTCTCTATGATGCTTAGCAGATAGGTTTTTGGAGATTTGTAGTTCTCTTTATGACTCTCCCAATACTTCTTCAACTCCTCATTACCGAGTTTGATACTCTTAGGATCAATATCAAGTTTTTTGATTATGAGACGGTCTGCTAAGTTTTCTGCACTGTAATAGAGTTTTGATTCAAGTGGCGTTACAGGTAATGAGAGTAGAGTTTTGAGTTTTTTAACGATGATACTCTTTTTGAGCCCCTCTTCGAAATCCTTCTTTTTGATACCTTGTGCTCTGAGTATATTTTCAAAAGTTGCTTTGTCGAAGTGTCCGTTTTTTTGGAAGGCGGGTATGCTTTGATATGCTTTGATCAAATCTTCATCGAGCGCTACGATACCAAGCTCTTTCGCATAGTTTAACAGCATAGCCTCATCGATAAGTTGCTGCAGGGCCATTTGATCTATCCCCATCTTTTTGGCTTGCTCTTTGGTAAGCCTTCCGCCAAAGAGAGAGTTATAGTAATTGAATATATTGTTTGTTGTTATCATAAGTTGATTGTGTGTGATCTTTATATCACCCACTTCAGCTACCGTGTCGGCACCACCGTCGCCATATTTATAGGCACCCCAGCCCATAGAGCCAGCAGCGATAAATGCGGCGGCACTTATCCAAATCGTGACAACAAGGTATTTTCTGTGTTTCTGCATCCAACTAATCATAAAAAACCACTCTTTTCGTCAATAATTTAAATTTACTCTCATTATAATTAAACGATACAAAAAAATTGTATAAAAGAAACTAATTATTTGCTTTTTTTACAGTAGTAATTTTGCCTACTAAAACAATATTAAGATAATGGATACTCTCTATCATTTTTCAGACTTTTTGACTGGACTAAAAGTTTACAACTATTCTCTAAGATAGCGATCTTTTTTATCAGTGTCGGGAGGTCCCGGTTGTAGCTGTAGAGTCCGTAACCTTTGATGATCACCATATCGCTCCTATTTTCATTGAAAAAGCTCTCAATCTCGCTATCTGCGCGTTTATACCAGGTCTCGGGATCTCCCATCTCAAAGACCGGAAGCGTACCTATTTTTGTGATACCGAAATAGTCTTTTGGAACAATTTTGTCATGTCTGAGTGCATAGCTTGTCATAAACGGCGCCATGGTGTAAGTGACATATTTCGCCTCTGAGATATTTTGGTATATTTTGAGGTGTATATGGGCATCGATACTTGCATCACTCCACCGATAGTCCCTCTTTTCATATAACTCTATAAAATCAGAATCTTTTAAGTTATTAAAGACGGCATCCTTGGTATTGATGATAAATTTTCCGCTCTCAATTTTTGCAGAGATTGAGCCGTGAAAGATACCCATAAAGTTTTTATGAAACATAGAGTGTGAAGCCTCTTTGAGCTCTTCTAACAGATGTTTGATCATGAGAAGCCTTTTATTGTTGATAAGATATGATAACAAAAAAATGATAAAGAGATTGTAGGTGAAGATACCACACATTCCGGTACTAAAAGATGAAATTGTAGAGCTTTTTAGCGAGATAGAGGATGGATATATCGTTGATTGTACCGTAGGATATGGCGGCCATAGTGAAGCGCTACTGCAACATAACCAAAATATTAAGCTCATCTGTATCGACAGAGACAAAGAGGCGATAGCGTTTTCAAAAAAGAGATTAGAGCCTTTTAGAGATAGGGTGAAGTTCATTCACGCTAGAGCTTCGGATAGTTTAAGCAGTTTGAGAGGATATGATATCAGAGCTATTTTGGCTGATATCGGTGTTTCATCCCTTCAATTGGATAAAACGCAGAGAGGTTTTGGATTTGAGAGTGATAGGCTGGATATGCGGATGGATCAAAGTTCAATGCTTGATGCCAAGAAAGTGGTAAATGAGTATTCTCAAAGTGATCTTGAGAGGATATTTAGAGAGTATGGAGAGATGAGAGATGCTAAAAGAGTGGCTCATCTCATCGTAAAAGAGCGTTTCAAAAAAAGTTTCGAGAGTTCGAAAGAGCTGAGCTCCTTTTTTGCAAAACATATAAAAAGCAGAAAGCTTCACCCCGCAACGCTCCCTTTTCAAGCGATTAGGATAGAGGTCAATGACGAGATAGGAGAGCTTAAATCTCTTCTAAACGCTATCGAGGATTTACGCTTATCTAATAGTTTGATTGCTATAATCTCCTTCCACTCGCTTGAGGATAGGGTAGTGAAAAACTACTTTAGAGAGTGGGCAAAAAGTTGTATCTGTCCGAGTGACGCGATACGGTGTAGTTGCGGCGGCAATCACGCAAAAGGGAAAATAGTTACCAAAAAACCGATTATACCGACAGGAAGAGAGATTGAGCAAAACCCAAGAAGCAGAAGTAGCAAACTCAGAGTCTTTAGATTTGAACAAAACAAGAGATCGTGATGAGCTTTTAAAGGAGTATGAAAAAGAGACAAAGAGAGTTAAAAACATCACCTTTTCAAATCTCATCTGGATGCTTTTTCTCATCTTCTTAGTACTAGCGGTAACCCTGCCAAAGATCTATATCAGCAATCAAATCTATCTCATATCAAAAGATATCAATAGACTATACCACCAATATACCGCACTCAAAGAGGAGAAGGCTCACCTTAAGAGGAGTTTGGAGCTTTTACGATACCGGATAGATGTCCTAGATAGTATGCCTTAATGGCACTCAAGGAGTGTTCGATCGGGTTCGACGATCCATCTATAGCCGTTATAGATCATAAATAGTCCATATCCTACGATAAGTACGGCAGCTAGTTTTACCATAAGGGTTCTAAAAGAGCTTTGCCTAAAGATACCGACGAAAAATCCTATGCTAAAGAGAGCCGGTATCGTACTAAGCCCAAAAATAAACATCACAACTCCGCCCCAAAACGCACTTGCGGTACTGGCGGCTGTGATGGCGAATGTATAGACTAAACCGCAAGGTAAAAGACCGTTTAACATACCGAGTATATAAAACGAAAAGAGACTCTTTGAGTGGAGCAGGGCTTTAAAGCTCTCTTGATACCACTTGCTTTTTGAGAGGGAGTGCTCTATAAGAGTGAGAAATCTAATTTTACCTATCAAAGAAAAGGCGGTGACGATCATCAAAACACCTGTGACGATGAGGAGTATGCCGTTAGAGGTGTTGTTAAAGGTGGCAACCCCTCCTAGATAGCCGAATATGACTCCAAGTAGCGTATAGGTTGTGACTCTGCCGAGTGAATAAAAGAGGTGTGCAAGCGCTTGTCTTGTTTTAGCACTTTTTTCATCTATCTTTGTAGTCGTATAGGATATCACTATTCCGCCGCACATCCCGATACAGTGCCCAAAAGAGCCAAAAAATGCAATCGTTGCGACGGCAAGAAGGTCGATATTGCTCATACTATTTCTCTATAACCTTTTTTCTGATCAGAGGATTTGTTAAATCTTCACCCCTTCGTACCATCTCTTTTACTTCATCATAACTTAGATACCCCTCTTTTTTCTCTTTATATGCGCCAAAACCGTGGTGCATCGGAGTATGCTCTCCAAGATGGTAGTACGCTTTGTCTGCCTCTATCCACTCATCACTATCGATCGTATGCACCCAAAGTTTAGGAGGGGATTCAAATTTCTGTTTCTCTAGCCACAAAACCATACAACCGATATCATCAAAAACCCAAGTTCTGCCGTCACGTGCCGCAACTTGGGTGGAGTATATTTTACTCTCGACAACCATCGCACACTGCGGATCTTGGAGATGGTGGAGTTGTAGAGGAAGCGGTTTTTGTGCATAATTTTGTGTATAAACCGTTATCATTTTCTCTTTTTTGGAGAGGGAGATAAATAGTATAGCGATGATAGCGGCTATGAGAATAGCGATTAAAATCTTTTTCATACTATCTAGTATATCAGATATGATGTTTTAAGAAGGTAATAGTTGGTAAAAATTCATATCTGAATCACTAGTCTTGTTACCAATTTCTTATCTGGATATGACACTTCATACAAAACTTCTCGATTCTGGTAAAACTTCTAAGCGCTTGGTAGGGATCGCCATTTTCAAACCTCTTTACAAGATCTCTTGCTCGCTTTTTGATACTTTTTTTGATATTGTTTGTGATCTGAACTTTGTTATTCATCATATGTGTAATGATATCTTTCTCCTCAAGTTCGCTTAGTGGAGGCTCTACTCTCTCTATGGTATCTATCAAAACAGCGGCACTCTGCTTGACAATATCTACATTATTATAGAAAAAACCGGTTTGAATCCCTTGCATAGCCCCTGCCATGATCTGCATATCTCTTACTCTATCCTCTTTTGTGTAGCTATATAGGTTACTGCTAAGTGTTAGTACTAGTACCAAGCTTAAAGATATTTTACGAATCATCATCAACTCCTTTGGATCAGCTTATATAAAAATGTTTTATATTTTGTATTCTACCCTAATTATAATATAAAATCAACTTTTTTTATACAAAAATTCTATTTAATATAAAAACTTCTGATAATTTAAGTTTTCATTAATGTAAATATCGTTACAATTATCAATATAATTTTTTATTATATATCAAAACTATTGAGCAAAGGAGTTAAAATTGAAAAAGATAGTAATAGCAAGTGCGGTAACGATTGTATTGGTAAATCCTCTCATGGCAGACTTTAGTTTCGGTGATATGTTTAGCGATATGAAAGATGCCGTAACATCGATGAGTAGGGATGCCAAAGATAGTGTCAAAGAGATGAAAGATGCGGCGATCGAGACAAGTAAAAGTGCCGAGAGAACAGTAACAAATGTAAGTAAAGATGCGAAGGACTCAGCTGTTAAAGTTTCGGATGATCTAAAGACAAGCGAGATAGAAACGGTTAAAAGCAGTGAAAACAGTATAACTGATATCAGTAAAGATGCAAGAGATACGGCAACTGACGCTATCGAGTCTTCTGAAGATTCTGTGACAAAGGTCTCTACTGATCTTAAAGATAGTGCTTCAACCGCATCAAAAGATCTCAAAGATAGCGTGGTTGATGTTTCGGATGATATCAAAACTACAACGACCGATGTGAGTGATGATCTCAAAACAACTACGACCGATGTGAGTGACGATATCAAAACAAGTACCGACAAAGTATCGGATGACCTCAAAACAACTACGACCGATGTGAGCGATGATATCAAAACCAGTACTAACAAAGTCTCAGATGACTTGAAAACAACTACGACCGATGTGAGTGATGATGTCAAAACAAGCACCAACAAAGTCTCTGATGATGTTAAGACTAGTACTACCAAGATCAGTGAGGATATCAAAGAGGATAAAGATAAGTAGATTCTTATCTTACACATTATCAATAAGCACCCCTTGCGGGGTGTTTTTTAAAAAGTTCTCTCAATAGAGGCAAAAAAGCTTCTATTTAGAGCACTTACACAATTTTTATAGGAGTTAAGTGTGTATAAAAAGAGCGTAAGAGTCATTTTGTCTACTAGTTTTTTCATAGTCTCATCACTCTATGGGGAAGATGTTGTCATCGAACTACCGAAAGTTCCGACACCACCTAAGGTGATCATAAAGGGTGAAGAGAACAAAGTCAAATCCTCCACAAAAAGAACAAAAAGAGAAGAGAGAGAGAGGGGGATATCCTTTCAACAGAGAACCCCGCCAAAAGCAAAGCCTCTTCCCGTAGCACCAAAAATTAAGAAGGTCGAAAAAAAGGCGCAAAAGGTACAAGGCGCTACAGCTACCGCACCGGTAACGGCACCGCCCACGATACAGGATAAAGCGACAAAAGTAGCCAAATCCGCTCAAAAAGCGGTGAAAAAGGTTATCAAAAGTGATGCGGGAGAGGAGAAGGGTGGAAAGATCGCCGCATATCTAAGAGGAGATATCGAAAGTATCGAAAAAGCGAAAGAGATACTCAAATCAAGCGGCTTCGAGATACTCTCTCAATACACCCTAAACGGCGGTGATATAAAAGTGGTTGTCTTTACATCTGATGAACTGAAGCATTACGCAAAGAAAAAGGGCAAGGAGTTTATGGGAGCGCTGAGACTGATGGTCGATAAAAATGGCAATCTTACTATCACAAACCCTCTCTATCTCTCTAAAGCCTATATGAAAAAAGCGCACGACAACGCAAAAGCTCTCTCTATCCTTCATAAAATCACTTCAAACTTTGTGGGGTTGAGAGATTCAAAAGATTATCTAAAGAGCTCTAAACTTCCAAAGTACCACTTTATGTTTGGCATGCCCTATTATGAAGATATGATAACGGTTGGAGAGGGTGATAGCGATAAAGAGCTAATAGCCAAAGCGAAGCAAAAGGGTAGGTTGGCTTATGATCTAAACTTGGGTGGAGGAAAACACCTTATAGCGGTGAAGCTAAGTCCTAAAACCGAGAGTTTTATCCACAAAACCGGTACTAAAAACGCCCTTTTACTGCCGTACCCGGCTATCGTTGAGGGAGGTGAGGTGAAGATATTGGCTCCTAAATATTATATAGCGATATCTTATCCGCTTCTTAAGATGTCGCAATTTATGCAAATAGCAAAAATTCCCGGTGAGATTGTGAGTGAGTTTGAGGCGATATTTAAGTAGAGGAGGGAGAGGTGAAAAGGATCATTCTATCTGCGCTACTTAGTATCAATCTCTTTGCAAACTCTCTCTCGATCACCGGCGTTGTGGTTTCAGACAACCAAAAGATGATAGGTGCCAGATATATGGGATATGTCAAAAAGGTGAATTTTAAGATAGGAGATTTTGTCAAAAGAGAGGATGTGCTTTTTGAGTTGGAGTCGGCGGAGTTTGATATCCTAAAATCCCAAGCCGAACTTGCGCTTGAGCAGGCAAGAATTATGGTCAATATGTATAGAACCAGACTCGAAAACATCAAGAGACAAAAGAGAGTCTATAAAAAATTGGGCTTAAAAGATGGTTACGATTTAGATGATCTTGACAGTGCCGCCGACAATACTGAAGCGGCATTAGAAGCGGCAAAGGCGCTGGTAAAGAGCGCAACTGTAAAAGTCAAGCAGGTAGCGACGATCTCTGACTATCTAGAGGTAAAAGCTCCCAATGACGGTATCATTGTACAGAAAAACATTAGAGTCGGTGATCTGATATTTCCGGGAATGCTTACCATGCTTTTGGTAGATCTCAAGCATCTCGAGATAGAGGCGCAAATCGCCGAATCAGACCTATCCAAGGTGGATGTCGGTGATAAAGTGGAGATACGGATACCCTCTATAAAGTATGAAACGGAGGGTGAAGTGGAGTCGATAGTGCCGTCTGCAAACCCTATGGCACACACTTTTACAATACGAGTTTCACTTCCTCAAAAGAAGGGAAAAAGGGTTTTTCCCGGAATGTATGCAAAACTTAGGATACACTACTCTCGTGAGCATTGATAAAACAGTTTAGTACTAACCAAAAAGAACCACTCTGAGATGCTTAGATCTCATCCTTCTCCTCTCTTGGAAACATCGCCTTCGTACTATCCATAAGTACCGGCACGAAAAAGAGTGAAACCAAGGTGGCAGCGATACTTCCAAATATCAAAGCGATGCCGAGCCCGCCAAATATCGGATCTGTTGCAAGAAGTGCCGAACCGAGAACGATAGCAATCGTCGTTAACATGATCGGTTTTGCCCTTGTTGCGGTTGCCGTTGCGATGGCTCTCTTTTTCTCCACCCCGTCAGCTATCATCGCCCTTGAGAAGTCTATCAACAGCAGAGAGCTTCTGGCGCTGATACCCATCAAAGAGATAAATCCTATGAGTGAAGTGGCGGTCAAAAAGAAGTGCACATTGGCGACAGCCATCGTAAACTTATCGGTAATATAGTGTCCTACAATCACTCCGATGATAGATAGAAAGCTAGCAATCAGTACGATACCGCTTAGAGCGAAAGATTTGTAGTAAACCACCATAAGCAAAAACATCAGTACCAAAGCGGCGATAAATGCCCCTCCTAGATCCCTAAATGTATCCAGCGTCACCTTCATCTCCCCATCCCAGCGCAGTAGCATCTCTTGATTTTGATATGGCTCCTTGAGTATCAAATCAAACATATAGGTACTCATCCCGGGAACTTTCTCTACTTCAAACTCATCTTCCAGTACCTCCATCAACTTCTCTCTGGCATCAAGCAGCGGATAGACTTGAGAGACCATATCGCATTCGGCGGTGATCGTTACCATATCTTTTAGATCTTTCCTAAAGATAGTCGGAGATGAGTTAACCTCTTTAACCGATACCACCTCTTTGATCGGTATCAAAACTCCCATTTTGTTCATTAAATTGAGTGAGGTGAGCTTTCTCTCAAGCCCCTCTTTGGAGTCGGGTCTCACAACCCTAGTCTTATCGTCTAAACGCAGAAAGATGGGGATTTGATCTTGTTGATTTTTAGTATTTTTTACCGCAACCTTTGAGCCTTTGAAAGCTAAGTAGATGATCTTATTGACTTGATCAACACTCAGTCCACTCTTGATGATCTTCTCTTTATCGGGGATAAGCTCATACTTTTTATAGATGGTATCTTGCATGATATCTACATCGACCAGCCCCTCGGTCTGTCGAAGCACATCTGCTATTCTCTCGGCTGTTTTTCGCATAAGTTTATGATCTTCACCGTAAAGCTCTACAACGATGGTTGCCAGCGTAGGGGGACCGGAGGGCATTTCGATAAATTTGATAGAGGTGTCATTGACCAGCCCTTCACAAGCCTTTTGTATCTTTGGTCTGATGCGGTGTACCATCATATAAGAGGGCTCATCTCTTTTGTGCTTGTCGGTTAGATTTACCACGATTTCCGCTTGATACTTCATTCTCTTTAAGGCACTTCCTTTAACCAAACCGGCATAATCAAGCGGTGCACCTTGTCCCATATAGATCTCTATATCTTTGATCTCAGGCTCACCTTTGAGCATACTAACAACACATTGTGTTACCTCTTGGGTCTGTTTGACTGAACTGTTTGTTGCGGTATCGACATAGATCGTAAAGGTATTGGCACTTTTGCCGGGAAGCATCTTGGCTAGTACTAACTTGGTAGGGAGCATCATCACCGAACCTATAAGTGCTAAAATCACCGCTAAAATCACTAAAAACTTTTTAAACTTAGAAGAGAGAATGCTATAGATTACTTTTTCCATGATGTTACAAACTCTCCTATACTTTTGATTTTGCCTACTATCGGATCAAATATCTTGCGCAAAAGGCTCTTTTTTACCGGATCTAACGACAAACTATCTCCATGAGCGTGAGCGTGCCTTTTGATAAATTTTTTTGCTAAATATGGGGTAAATACATAGGCGACAAAGAGTGAAACCGCAAGCGCTACCGGAACATTTAAGGGGATAGGCAGCATAAACTGCCCCATCATTCCCCCCACAAACGCCATCGGTATCATCGTAAGCATGATGGCGATGGTCGCGATGTTGGTAGATGGACCGATCTCATCCGTTGCGGATACGATCACTCTATCATAGGGTTGATCTTCGCACTCTTTGAGATGCATCCTTCTATGGATGTTTTCGATCACGATGATAGCGTCATCGACGATTAGTCCCAAGCTCAGCAAAAAGGCAAAGAGGGTAATCCTGTTAATCGTTTGCCCCGTTAACATTGCGATAAATAGAGTAGTGGCAAGTATCATAGGTACAGCAACGGTTACAACAAGCGCTTCTCTCCATCCCAAAAACGGTATCAAGATGAGTGCGATGATAAGTATGGTGATAAGGAGGTGTCTGACAAGTTCATTAACCGCTTCATTTGCCCTCTCACCGTAGTTTCTGGTGATGATATATCCTATTCCTCTCTGCTCTAGCGGAAAGCTGTGCTCATTGATATATTCGATCACATTTTCTGCGATAGTAACGGCATTGGTACCTTTTAGCTTAGATACGAGTAGCGTGATCTGATCTCCGGTCTCTATGAAGTGCGGATGTTTTTTATCTATCTTCTTATCTTTGGGTGGAAAGTGAAGGGCTCTTTGGCAGACCATTTTTGCGGTATGGTAATCTTGTATATCATATCCGTAACTGATAGATGCGATATCTCTTAGATATATCGGAGAGCCGCGATACTGCGCTACGATAAGCTCCTTTAGGTCATCTATATCCTCTATCGCATTTTTAATGCCGAAAACGATAAGTTTGTCGTTATCTGTCGGTGTATCTATATCGGGTGCATTTTTTGAAATAGATTGTATCGCTTGAGCTACTTGTCCCAAAGAGATGTGGTAGCCAGATAGCTTATCGGCATCGACAAGTACATTAAATTGCGGTCTTCTAATCCCTTTTAGTACCGTTTTTGAGACATTTTCCAGACCGTTTACCTCTTGCTGGAGTTTTCTGATCTCTTTGTAGAGTCCAACGGTATCGATCTTTGAGCCGTCTTTTTTGAAGAATGTAACGGTGAGTATGGGTATATCGATGTCGATATCGAAAGGTTTGATGAGCGGATGCATCGCCCCTTTTGGGAGAGAGTCCATATTTTGCATCACCTTATCGTAGAGTTTGAGGTTGGAGTCCTCTCTATTTTCACCGATGTAGTACTGGACATTGACCATGCCGACATTGTTCATCGCCGTAGAGTAGATATGTTCTACACCTTTGATCTCTCGGAGTTTTCTCTCTAAGGGTTTAATGATAGCGTTGCTTATCTCTTTGGGTGAAGCTCCCGGCATCATCACGATAACGGAGCCGCCGGAGACGGAGATCTGCGGATCCTCCTCTCTTGGCATCATCACAAGGGAGAGATAGCCAAGCCCTAGTATCGAGAAGATTAACACCGATGTGATGGGGTTATTTAAAAAAACTTTTGCCAAATAGCCGGCAATATTTTTTATCTTATACTCATCTCTCTTCATCACTTGACTCTTATCTCTTTTGTAGATTGATAAGCATAAAGTCGTAATCACCTTTTCCGAAGGAGAGTGTGCTGCCGGCAACGATGATGCTTTTATCTTTTAGCTTAGCTACGGCTGTCGCAAAATCCTTATCGCTTCCTCCGTATGTTTTGGACCACTTCAGAGAGCCGTTTGGCTCAAGCTCTAAAATATAAAAGTCATAGTTTCCGTGTCCGATAGATTTGGTTGTACCTACGACTACGAGATTGCCGTCGTTAAGTTCAACGATATCATTTGCCCACTCTTGGGACTTAAATCCAAAGAGCTTATGCCAAAGCATCCTGCCTTTGGCGTCATATTTGATCACATCTATATCAAAGTGTTTCGAACCGAAAGATTTGGTTTTACCGGCGACGACACATCCGCCGTCTTTGGTAACGACGGCACTTGTAAAGATATCATCCTCTATTCCGCCGTACACTTTGGAGTATCTCAGATGCGCTTTGCTATCAAATCGAAGGAGATAGAAGTCAAAGCCACCCGCACCCTTGCTCCTGGTAGTACCGGCTATGTAAAATCCATCCTTTGCAAGAGCTATGGAGTAACCCGTCTCATCATCTTTTCCGCCGATCGCTTTACTCCATATCTCTTTACCGTTTTTATCGATGTAGAGTAGATAGATATCTTTATACCCTTTTCCGTAGGACTCCGTATATCCGACGATGAGTGCTTTTCCGCCTCCAACCCCTACAATGTCATAACCTACATCATCTCTCTCACCGCCGAAGTGCCTTTTCCAGATCGACTTGCCATCTTTGGAAAATTTAACGACATAGAGGTCTTTATCTCCATATTTGCTATATGAGGTGGTATATCCTACCGCCATGAAAGCGTCGTCACTTGTCTTGGTTACGGCATTGGCTACTTCATTTTTCTTGTTTCCGAAGGAGCTTCTATAGAGTAACTTTCCATCTTTATCAAATCTTGCAATGAGCATATCCCGCCTACCGATAGAGTAGGATTTACTTTCACCGGCTACTAAAAAGCCGCCCTCTTTGAGTGCGATTACATCATGAGCCTCATCTCTGTCATCACCGCCGAAACTCTTTTGCCAGTTGCTTTTGAAGCTAAGCCCCGAAGGCTCTTTCCCCTTTTTTAGCACCTCTTTTGCTGTCAAATTGCTTATAAGAATTATCAATATACTTAAAATAGTTCCCGATTTTAGAAGGTAGTTTCCCATAACCGCTCCTAATTATAAAAAATATTTATAATTATACAGGAGCTATGATTAAATTAAACTTTAATTTTTGAGTCTCATTTTTAATGCCGTCATTATTAATATCCATTACTACACTATTTTTCTTTACTGTAATAATACAATTTGTAGTTTTAGTAAAATCAACCTTTGAAAAAGTTAATCTTCCTTTTTTACCAATATTAATATCACTTTTATAAGTGGTACCTCCACATACAGCTTCTGCTGGTTGTATCATTGTTCCTATGAGATAGGCATCAGATACTGATTTTGAACTTGGGTTTACTTTTCCACTGGTTCCACCACTACTTCCTCCACTGGTTCCACCACTACTTCCTCCACTGGTTCCACCGTCAGTT
>JALWLO010000125.1 GCA_027084135.1 Campylobacterales bacterium
GATGAAACCTTTGTTTCATCTTCAAAGTGCTCTTGCTTTCTAAAGAGCACTTCAAGGATCAAACACACTACCTATATATTTTTATCTTTTTTTCTGCCGTTTCAGTTATTCTTTATAAAACGGCTTTGTGTATATATATGTTTATTGTACACTATTTCATGGAAAATAGTAAATAAATGTTGAGTCTCTTTTAACTTCTTTTGATAAAATCTTATTATGAAACCAAAAGTATTAGTAGCGATGAGTGGCGGGGTTGATTCGAGTTATGTTGCCTATCTTTTAAAAGAGAGAGGGTATGAAGTGGAGGGAGCCTATATGATCCTTCACGACTCACCCGCTTATCATGAGAAAAATATCCAAAATGTAAAAAAAGTTGCAAAGTTTCTTGATATCCCTTACCACATCGTAGATCTAAGCAAAGCGTTTAAAGAGAAGGTCTATAACCCTTTCGTACAGAGCTACATAGAGGGACTCACTCCTAATCCATGTGTGGTCTGCAACAAAAATATCAAACTGGGGCAACTCCTCCAAAAGACAAAAGAGATGGGTTTTGATCTCCTGGCTACCGGACACTATGTGCAGATAGAGGAGGGTTTTATCAAAGAGGCAGTCGATAAGAGTAAAGATCAGAGCTACTTTTTGGCAAATGTGGATAAAGAGGCGCTAAAAAGTGTGATATTTCCGCTTGGTACTATGCTCAAAGAGGATATAAAAAAGAGAGCTCTCAAGATACCTATACTCTCAGAGATATCCAAGCAAAAAGAGAGTAGTGAGATCTGTTTTGTCGAAGATAGCTATATCGATATCTTAAACAAGCACACAAAAACATCCCAAAAAGGTGAAGTGGTAGATAGAGAGGGAAATGTGATCGGTGAGCACTTCGGATATATGCACTACACCATCGGACAGCGGAAAGGATTTAGACTCAAAGTAGCACACACCCCTCACTATGTACTTAGTATAGATGCCAAAAATAACCGCATCACAGTCGGTAAAAAAGAGGAGCTTGATGTTTACACAATGAAGCTCAAAGGTCTCAATATGTTTATCGATAAAGATTATTTTGAGTGTGAAGCGAAGATACGATATAGAAGTCCAAAAAGTAGAGTCAGCGTAAAGATAGAGGGAGATGAGGCAACGGTTCACTTTTACGAGCCGGTTCAAGGTGTAGCACCGGGACAGGCGTGTGTATTTTATGAAAATGAGCGAGTTTTGGGGATGGGATGGATAGTAAAAAAGGAGGATTAGATGCAAGAGAAGAGAGATTTGAGTCAGATATATGAGAAGCTGGGACTATTTTACCTCGGTAAAGAGGTGGATATCGAGAGTGGTGAGGTAGAGGATGAGCTACTACTTGTAAAAAATAAGAACTTCACAACACATGCTGCGATCATAGGAATGACAGGTAGCGGTAAAACTGGTCTTGGGATCGATATCATAGAAGAGGCGACTCTGGATAAGATACCCTCTATCATCATCGATCCAAAAGGTGATATGGGAAATCTCCTATTGGCGTTTGATGACTTTGATCCAAAACGCTTTGAGCCCTATATCGACCCGAGAGAGGCGGAGAAGAAGGGAAAGGATGTAGAGAGTTACGCCAAAGATGTAGCCTCTATGTGGGAGAAAGGGATAGAGAGTTTCGGACAAAAGAGAGAGAGGGTGAAGCGCTTTAAAAATGCAGCCGACTTTACCATCTATACACCCGGAAGCAGTGCCGGGATACCGCTTTCGGTACTAAGCAGTTTTGATGCTCCAAGTAGTGAAGTTTTAAACGATAGTGATAGCTTCTCCTATATGCTAAACTCCACCGTTAGCTCTATCCTCGCACTTATAGGCAAAGAGTCAAACGCCCTGCAGAGCAAAGAGCATCTACTGCTATCAACCATCTTTAACTACTTTTGGAAAAAGGGTATCTCATTAAACTTAGAGTCTCTTATCGGACATGTTACCAATCCTCCCTTTGAGAAGATAGGAGTTTTACCGCTAAATAGCTTCTATCCTCAAAACGAGAGACTAAAGTTGGCAATGCTGTTAAATAGCGTCTTGGCAAGTCCTACTTTTAGTAGCTGGATAGAGGGTGAGGCGCTTGATATAGGCAAGCTCCTCTATACCGCCGAGGGGAAACCGAGAGTCTCGATCCTCTCTATCTCACATCTAAACGATAATGAGAGGATGTTTTTTGTCACCCTATTTCTAAATAGATATATCTCTTGGATGAGAACCCAAAGCGGTTCAGGCTCTCTTAGAACCCTTCTCTATATGGATGAGATCTACGGTTTCTTTCCAGCTACCTCAAACCCACCCTCAAAAGAGCCGATGCTACTACTTCTCAAACAAGCCAGAGCTTTCGGTATAGGCGTGGTACTAAGCACCCAAAATCCGGTAGATCTCGACTATAAAGGGCTTTCAAATATAGGTAGCTGGTTTATCGGACGACTTCAGACAAAACAGGATATCGAAAGGGTGATAGACGGTCTTATGAAAAGTGGTGAAAAGGCTTTGGATAAAAAGAGCATCACCTCTTTGCTAACCAATCTCAAAAAGAGAGTCTTTCTCTTTAAGAGTGCTCACAGAGACTCTATCGATCTCTTTACAACCAGATGGGTACTCTCATACCTCAAAGGTCCATTAACCAAAGATGAGATCAGCAAACTGATGAGAGAGAAGAAGGAGCAGCTACTAAGTCGACTTAGTACTAACGATACTCAAAACAAACCGCAAAGAGCAATCTCCCAAAATAGCTCTTCCACCCAACCGGTACTATCTGATGATATCGATCAGTTTTACTACTATCCAAATCCAAACAACAGAGACCTATATCCCTACTTTTTGGCAAATGCTACGGTTAAATTTTACGATACAAAGAGAGGTATCGATGAGGAGGAGTCGATCTATCTAAAGTATGCACTCGATGAAGATATGAAAGATATTGAATGGGAAAAGGGGGAAGAGAATAGCGACGACTTTGATCTCTATGATGTAACGCCTCTTGAAAACTCAACCTTTGCTCCCCTACCGTCGTTTATACTCGAAGCGAAAAATCTAAAGCCTTTTGAGAAGGAGTTTTCTAACTATCTCTATCATGAAAAGAGGATTACACTTTATCGATATCCAAAACTCAAACTTGAATCCGACTACGGTGAATCCCTCGAAGCGTTTAAAGCAAGGGCGATCGATCTCTTAAGAGAGCGAAAAGAGAAGGAGATAGAGAAGATCACCAAAAAATTTGAGAAGAAGAGAGAGTCTCTTGAGAAGCGCTATAAAAGAGCACTTGAGAGGCTGGACAAAGAGGAGGCGGATGTTAGCCAATCCACCACAAATGCGGTACTATCTTTCGGTATGACGATACTCGATGCACTCACCGGTAGAAGTAGATTTAAAAGAAGCACCACCGCAAAAGCGGGTGCGACGCTTAGAAGTGCCGGCAGGATGTATCGAGAGAAGGATGATGTCCATAGGGCAAAAGAGAGAGTTAAAGAGATAGAGGATGAGATCTATGAGCTTGAGGATGAGCTCCAAAGTGCCATAGATGCACTTGATGATAAGTATGAGTTGGAACAGTATGAGCTTGAAGAATTTTATATCAAACCGAGAAGAAGTGATATCTATGATGTAGAGACGGCGATACTTTGGGAGGCTGATTGATGTTTGCGTGGGTAAGCGATATTCTTTGGTGGCACTGGGTTGCATTTGGTGTGATACTGGTGGTACTGGAGATCATAGTACCGCAATTTGTCGTTATCTGGTTTGGTCTTTCAGCCATAGTTGTAGGAGTTATCGATAAATTTGCACATCCAAGCTTTACGCTACTGCTTGCTATCTGGATAGTACTATCGCTTGTGATGCTATCTATTTGGCTTAAATTCTTCAAACCCAAAAGCATCACCGATAGCGGTATGCCGGAGCATGGACTTCACACTAAAGGAGTTGTAAAGGAAAGGATAACACCTACTCAGAGAGGAAAGGTGATATTTGAAACGCCTGTGCTTGGCAGTAGTGAGTGGAGCGCAACTTCAGATGAGGTGATAGAGGTCGGTGAAGAGGTATCTATCAAGTCAGTACATGGGCAACTTATAAATGTCAAAAAACTTAAAAGGAGAAAAAAGTAGATGGAGTTATTGATAGTTATACTCTTTGCGGTTGTTATTACCCTATTTGCCGGTGTAAAGATAGTACCGCAAGGCGAAGAGTGGATCGTTGAGAGGCTTGGGAAGTATAGAGCTACATTGAAACCGGGACTCAATATCATCATCCCCTTTATGGATACGATCAGAGAGAAGGTTTCCACACGAGATATTATCTTGGATATACCGGAACAAGAGGTTATCACTAAAGATAATGCTGTCATCGTTACTAATGCGGTCGCTTTTGTGAGGGTTACAAGTCCAAAAGATGCCATATACGGTGTGGAAAACTTCAGGTATGCGATACAAAATCTTGTGATGACAACGCTTAGATCTATCATCGGTGAGATGAAGCTTGATGAGGCTCTATCAAATAGAGAGAGCATCAAAAATAGACTAAAAGAGCAGATCATCGATGATGCGGCTGACTGGGGTGTAACGGTAAAATCGGTAGAGATTCAAGATATCACCCCTTCTAGCTCTATGCAAGAAGCGATGGAGCAGCAAGCTGCGGCGGAGCGGGAGAGAAGAGCGATCGAAACAAAAGCTGAAGGTGCGAAAAACGCTATGATCCTTGAGTCTCAAGGAAAGTTAGAGTCGGCTAAACTGGAAGCATCCGCTCAAATCGCCCTCTCTGAAGCCTCCGCCCAAGCGATCAAAAATGTCTCTGAAGCGATAGAGGATAAAGAGCTTCCGACTATGTTTCTACTTGGAGATAGATATATCAATACACTTGAGAAGATGAGTGCATCACCAAACTCGAAATTTGTCATCTATCCCGCAGATTTACAAGCGGCTATAAAAGGGATGATGGGAAGTGTGCTTGGGAAGAGGGAGTGATAGTTAGTACCAACTTAGTACTAACTATATATTGCTAACAATCTACTGTAAAAACTCAAACGGGTTATCGATAACCTCTTTTCTACTTACTACATACGGTACGATCGCCGCAGCTCTAGCTCTTTTGATCGCTCTTTCAGCCATCACTTGATGCTTTTTGCAGTTACCTGTCAACCTTCTTGGCATAATTTTATATCTCTCAGATAGAGTCCACTTATAAGCAGATGGATCTTTGTAGTCGATAAACTCAACCTTCCCTTCACAATATCTACAATATTTTTTAGAATATTTTCTCTTTTCAGCCATGTTTCCTTTTCCTTTTTCTCTTTTTTATCTCTTTCTAAAACGGTATCTCATCATCATCGATATCTATCGACGGAATATCGTTCTGAGCTGTGCTTGGAGCACTCGGCTCAGGATTCATCGGCTGTTGCGGCGGAGGTGTTTGAGTCGGTGCGGATGGTTGTTGATAGTTTGCACCGCTATCCGGAGCGGATGCTCTTGAGTCAAGCATCTGCATATTTTCCACCACAACAGTATGTTTGCTCCTTTTCGCGCCGTTTTGATCTGTCCAACTATCAAGCTTAAGTCGTCCCTCAATCAAGACTTTAGAGCCTTTTCTTAGATACTGGTTGGCGATCTCGGCAGTTCTTCCAAAAAAGGTAATATCCACAAAAAGAGTCTCCTCTTTTTGCTCACCGTCACCGCCTTTAAACCTTCTTGTACTAGCGATACCCGTACTTCCTACGGCTGTACCGCTGGGAAGGTATCTAAGCTCTATATCTCTTGTGAGATTTCCGACTATGATTACTTTGTTGAACATTTCTTTGCCTTATCTACTCTTGGGTAGCTGACTCATCCTCTTTTTTACTCTCTTCGTTTGAGCTTTGAGTCTCCTCTTTTTTTCCACTTTTTCCGACAGAGGATACAAGTGTCTCCCACTGTTTTATCTCTTTTTTATTTTCATATTTTACATTTAAAAATCTGATAACATCCTCATCATATCTTAGATTTCTGATGATCTCATCCATCGCAGCAGGCTCTGCTTCAAAATATATCACGAAGTAGTGTCCTCTATTATATTTTTGGATCTCATAGGCAAGTCTTCTTGTGCCCATATCATCTATAGCGGCGATATTCGCACCGTTACTCTCAACGATTGACTTGATACTCTCGGCTTTTGCCTGAGTCTCTTCAGCAGTCAATGTAGGTTTTAGAACAAATAGTAGTTCATAATGTTTCATTTACTCTCCTTATGGTTTATAGCTCTTCTTAGCCCAAAATTTGGGTTAAAAGAGCAAGGTAATCTCTCTACCTTGAGGTAGAACCGCCCATTTTACTATAATAAACTTTGAAGTTTTATTAAAGCGCTAATAAAAAGTGCATTTTTTTCGATATTTGGCTCAAACTTGAGTGCATACTCGGTGTCGATCAGTAGTTTTAGTATCTCCTCATATCTATCAAGCGATATCTTCGTCGAAAGCGAAACCCGACTATCGACGATCTTTTGGGGAAGTTTATACCCTACTATTTCTACGGTGTTATAAGTCCCGTGAGCGGTGATATATATCCGAAATAGTGCCAGTGTTGTGATAAAACTCTGAATTTGATTGATCAGTCTCACCTCATCGAGTGAGCCGTGTTCAAGTATTTGAGCCAACTCATCTCTAAAATCTTTCTTACTTAGAAGATTACTTATAAAGTGCTCGACATTTACCTCACCCATACCGAATATATGTGTCTCTATATCTTTAGTACTAATCTTTTTATCTAAGAGCGCAAGCTTCTCAAGCTCATTTGCCGCCAACTCCAAATCTTCATTGTGCACCATATAGAGCTCTCTAAGCGCGTGAGAGTCTATATCAAGAGAGATCTTTTGCGCCCTTTTTGCAAGAATCGAGATCGCTTCGTTGAGATTGGGTTTGAAAAATCTAACATCCACCCCGCCTTTTTTGGGGCTAAATGCCCTTGCAAGCTCTTTTCCTACCCTATCTTCGCCCAAAAATTCATAGACAAAATAGCTATTTGGCGTTTTGTTGCATATCTCTATGATGCTCTCAAGCTCCTTTTTGGGTATCCTTTTGTCACTTTTGATATGCAAAACATTTTGATCACCAAATAGTGAAGCTTGAGAGATAAAACGCTTTACACTCTCATAGTCATACTCATCAAAGTAGTACTTAGCTACTTCCGCACCTTTAGCAAACTTTTTGGTTAAGAACGAGGCATACTCACCGGTTGAAAAGCTATCTCCGTAAAGGAGTATATTTGACGGAAGTTGGTCACTTTTGATGAGATTGTCAAACTCCCTCTTATACATCCAAACGCTCCCTCTCAACTACTTTGGCGATGATTTTTGCTTGCGGGATATTCACTTCAACAATCTCAACTACCACTCTATCAAAGAGCTCAAGTTCATCATCACTCATCAAAAATAGCCTCGCCCCATAGATCTCATCATCCAAAAATGCAACAGGTACACTCGAGCTAACATCAGCTACAATCGCTTTAAAGTGCTCACCCTTATGCTCCCTCGCCCATCTTGCATATTTTCTATCCATATAGTCCCACTCAACCTTCACGCTCTCTCTCTCAAGCTCACTCACTCTAAGCGCCCAAACTTCGATATTTGCGCTGATATATTCTATCAACTTTTTATGATTTGAGAGAAGCGCTTTTAGGAGTCTATGAACTATCAAATCGCTATATCTTCTGATGGGAGAGGTGAAGTGGGTATAGAGATCAAAGCCGAGTCCAAAGTGCCCAAGCTCCCTATCTATGGAGTAGCAGGCTTGCTGCTGAGCCTGAATCAACAGCCTATCCACCTCCGCTCTGATACCTCTCTCATCCGCTATCTTTTGTAGATTTTGGATACTCTTATAGAGATCCTCGTCCATCTCACTCTCGACACCTATCTTCTCAAGCTCATCCAAAACCTTCTCGATCTTCTCATAGTCGGGTCTCTCATGAACCCTAAATATCCCTTTCTCAAATCGTTTTGCCGCCGCTTTATTTGCCAAAAGCATCGCATCTTCTATAAGGGCGTGCGAAGGGGTCTCTATCTCTACTCTTGTCTTGATCAAGTTTTGGTTTTCGTCGAGGATCATCCTCACCTCTTTGGAGTGAAATTCACAGCCGCTCTTTAATCGCTCTCTTCTAAAACCGTCCAAAACCTTTTTGAGAGGCATCAGATAGTCTAGTATCTCATCATCATCCTCTCTTTTAGCGCTAAGATCCCCCTCTATAAAGCTATCTATCTCATCATAGGTAAAGCGCCTTTTTGAGTGTATTACTCCGTTGATAAAGCTTTCGTTTAGCACTTTGAAGTTTTTGCTATCAAGCTCCATTTTACAGACAAATGCCAGCCTATCCTCATTCGGCTTCAGTGAGCAGATATTTTCACTAAGGGCTCTTGGAAGCATCGGGATAGATTTGTGCGGCAGATAGATGGAAAATCCCCTCTTTTTCGCCTCCTCATCGAGTGCACTCCCCTCTTTGACATACTCACTCACATCGGCGATGGCTACATAGAGTGTATCGTTTTTTATATCAAAATAGATCGCATCATCAAAATCCTTCGCATCAGGCGGGTCGATGGTACAAAAGGGCAAATGTGTCAAATCTACCCTATCTTTATACTTTCGCTTATCTACGCTATCACCGAAGCTATTAGCCTCCTCTTCAGCCTCTTTCGGAAAAAACTCACTCTTATCGTATAGAGCTAAAGAGATCTTCTCATCAACCTTTGGATCCTCTATCTCTCCGAGAACTTCTAAAATCTGCAAACTCTCATTATCTACCTTTAGTACCGCTCCTTTGCCGATACTCTTTAGTTTCTGTTGTGAGAGCGGGAGGGTAAAAGAGAGATCGCTCTTTATATCCTTTGCTACATATTGTGAGTCGATTTTATCGATATAGACGACACTCACTTTTGAAGATCTCTTTAGTACTAGCACTACCTTTGCTTTAGCTCCCCTTTTGGAGAAGACTCGTTTAGCTAAGACAATATCCCCCTTTAGCGCACCGTTAAAATTGACCTCGTCGATGATGAGATCCCTCCCTCTATCTACACCGAAACTATCAAGATAGCCGATACCTTTGGAAGAGATATCGATCTGCCCTACTCTATACTTTGAGTCAAGCTTGGCTATGTCGTCATCTATCTTAACCGCTTTTCTATCTACCAGCTTCTCAAATATCTCTTTGTACGCTTTATCGATATCGCCGATCTTTATGCCGTTTGTTAATTGTGTTAAAAACTCTTTCATAAGATATATGATAATAGAAAAAAGCTTTTAGCCCAAAATTTGCATTAAAAGGTGCATCAGATGCGTTGATCATCGGCGAATGCAAATTTTGGGTTTCAAATTTGTTGTTTTTTGATATAATAGTTAAAAAGCTACACTTCAGGAGTAGATGATGAGTGTACCGATTCCAAGATATAGTTACAGCGATTATAAAAAGTGGGATGGTGATTGGGAGTTGATAGAGGGTTACCCTTTTGCTATGTCGCCGTCTCCGACAGGAAAACATCAAAAGCTTATGAGAAAACTGATAACAACTTTTAGTAGTGAGCTTGAAGAGTGTGAATGTGAGGTATATCCGGAGCTTGACTGGGTTATAGATGAGAAAAATGTCGTTCGGCCTGACTTAGCGATCTATTGTGAAGATATAGAGACCTATCCAAAAACAACTCCTAAAATTATCATAGAGATCATATCAGAATCATCGATTCAAAGAGATGAAGAGATAAAATATATGATCTATGAGGAGGAAAAGGTAGCGTACTATCTCATCGCTTACCCGGACTTTGGAAAAGTGAGAATCTTTGAGCTAAAAGATGGTAAATACCAAAAAGCATACGAGGGAGATGGAAAATTTAAGTTTGATCTATGCGATATAGAGGTCAATTTTAAGGGGGTATTTTAGTACAAGTACCCCATATAATCATGAGATACTTTTAGTACTAATCAAAAAGGAATCGCTGCATCTGCGGCATCACCCACCGCACTGATACTATCACCCACCGCATCCGGAGCAACCACATTTGCAACTGCACCGACTGTTTTAAACGGAAGAGCCACCAAAGAGCCTACACCGCAACCGCTAAAAAGTATCGCTATCAAAAGTGTCAAAATGGTTGTTAATCTCAAAATTTCTCCTTCAATGTAATTATTTAAGCCAATCATAGCAAATTTATCTCATATATCAAAACGATCTGTTGAGAGATTTATGGAAAAAGTTGTTCAACTATTTTAATTTATCAATTTTTATCTCATTTACTCTTGATTTATAACGATTTATAGAGTAAAATCAAAGATAATTTTTTAAATAATCAATTAATTATTATCTTAAAGC
>JALWLO010000126.1 GCA_027084135.1 Campylobacterales bacterium
CTTCTATATCGACAAAATAAAATGAGTCTTTAGTACTAGAAGTAATTAAATATTAAGTATTTTATATAAGAATAGAAAAAAGTGTAGTATTTTTTTGAAGAGCAAGGGTTAGCTCATGATCACAGAACCGTCACCCTCAACTATCTCTCCTATGAGATAGCCGTCAGAGTTTTCGATTACGAAATCGACCTCATCTTTTGGAACCACAAGCACCATACCGACACCCATGTTAAATGTTCTAAACATCTCATCCTCTTCCACATGGTGGCTCATATATTTGAAGATATCTAGTACTTTAATATCCTTTTTTATCACTTTTGCGCTGAGGTTTTTCGGTAAGACTCTTGGCAAGTTTTCAACGATACCGCCACCTGTGATATGGGCAAGTGCATTTATATGCCCTTTTAATTTTTTAAATGTTTTGACATATATTTTAGTCGGCTCTAATAGTATATCTATCAGCCGTTTACCTTCAAGTTCGCTATCAAAGCTCATATTGAGCTTCTCAAAAAAGAGCTTTCTTACAAGCGAATATCCGTTTGAGTGGATACCGGAGCTTGGCAATGCAATCAACACATCACCTTTTTGTACTCTTGAGACACGATCTAGCTCACTCTTTTCGGCGATTCCTACCGCAAAACCTGCTAAGTCAAAGTCATCTTTGGCGTACATTCCCGGCATCTCCGCCGTCTCACCGCCTATAAGCGCACATTCTGCTTGCTTGCAACCCTCTGCGATACCCTTAACTACATCTACCGCAACATTGCTCTCTAATCTGCTTGTCGCATAATAGTCGAGGAAGAAAGCTGGAGTAGCAAAATTACAGATGAGGTCATTAACACACATCGCTACCAGATCGATACCGACACTGTCGTATCTTTTCGCATCTATCGCCAATTTTAGCTTCGTACCGACTCCATCCGTTGCCGCTAACATAACCGGCTCTTTGTATCCGGCAGGAAGCGCATACGCACCGGCAAATGAGCCGATACCGCCTATGACATTTGCATCAAATGTGGATTTTACAAACGGCTTGATCTCTTCTACAAACTCATTACCGGCATCGATATCTACGCCGGCATCTTTATAAGATATCTTACTCACTACTTTTCCCACTCACACGGTGGAAATATCTTACTCATCATCCATGTTGAAGGACAAAAGTTTGTAAACGCCCAGATAAGCATCATGATGATCACAAATACCTGCAATCCAACTGCGATTTGAAAATTTAGACTACTCTCAGCGCCAGCCTTTAGCTCCGCCGTACCGGTTGCAAAAAAGTATAAGATGATACCAAGCATCAGCGCTGTCAATATCCTCTGCATCCTAGCTGCACACATCACAACTCCTTAATAATTTTTTAGTGATTGTAACATATAGCACCTAAACCCTGAGCCCTAAATCCTAAATTACTCTAGTACCTCAATTTCACCCTCATCTTTTTGACCGTTACCGTTTTCATCAACCCATATCGTAATCTTCTCCTCTCCCTCTTCTATTTCAACTCTATGTCCGGCTTCATCGGTGTACTTCGCAATACCGCTTTGCAAAATATCACCGTTTGAACCATATATCGTCGGTGTTTGTGATGAGCTTGGATCTACCGTTAGAGATGAACTACCGTCTATACTTATCTTTCCGCTTGAAGGAAACTCCACAAAAGTACCGTCACCATTCTCCTTTTCATTGATAGTGTAATCTTGCATAATCAGAGAGTGCGGGACACCATCTTCTTCTCCAGTTACTTCCATATTCATCACACTTTGGGTATATTCACTGTTTGGTTTTTCTACGATAGAGCTTCCTCTTTTCACTACAAAACTGGTGTTTTCATTATTTACACTATAATCTGTAGTAAACTCCATTTTCATAGTATCTGGCTCAGGGTCGGTTATATCCATAGTTGTTGATATCATCATCTCGCCGTTTTCTACAAACTCTCCGTCGTCACAATTATTTGCCGACACAGTCATCTTAAAAGTTATCGGTTCTGTAGGAATTTGTCCATTTTGTATATCTTTTATCTTTTGGATAAACTCATCATCCATCTTTATCATCATATAACCGCCATTTGTACAATCTTCTCTTGAGGCATTTTCATCAGTAATCGCTCTTGTAGATTTAGAACCTTTAGATTTTGATTGATCTATCTCTTTTTTTGATTTTGAAGAGACGCTTTTTACCGTTTTATCAACTTTTGATGAGAGTTTAACTATATTTTTAACCTCATCTAAAGTTACGGCTTTACCGGTAGAACTACCGCTACTTCCACCACATCCACTCATCAAAACTATCATAGCCGCTATCGAAAAAATTTTTTTCATTTTAGTCCTCTTTTTTTTCATTATATCATAATATCTAATGATATAATTGTCTTATGAAAAAAGATATAGAAAAAGCAAAAGAGATAGTCGAGTCATCAGATGCACTGCTCATCTGTGCCGGTGCGGGGATGGGTGTCGATAGCGGTTTGCCGGATTTTCGCGGCAAAGAGGGTTTTTGGCGTGAATATCCGGCGGTAAAAAAGCTTGGGCTCTCATTTGAAGAGATGGCAAATCCGCAGTGGTTTGAAGATGATCCAAAACTTGCATGGGCATTTTACGGTCATAGACTTCACCTCTACCGAGATACAAAGCCACATGAGGGATATCACAAACTCCTAGAGATAGCAAAGTCGAAAGGAGACTATTTCGTTGTTACCTCAAATGTTGACGGTCATTTTGAAAAAGCAGGTTTTGATCCAAATAAAATAGATGAGATTCACGGCTCTATCCACCATCTACAGTGCACAAAGCCGTGTAGTGATGAGATATGGAGTGCAAGAGATATCGATATCCGAATCGATATGGAACACTTTGAAGCAACCCCTCCACTACCCGTCTGTCCTAAGTGCCATGCCTTCGCACGCCCAAATATCCTGATGTTTGGTGACTGGTTATGGTTGTCGCATAGAGAGAAGAGACAACGAGAGAGGTTCATCCACTTTTTGAAAAAGCATCAAAATAGCAAGATAGCTATCTTAGAGTTTGGAGCCGGTCTTGCGGTACCGACTATCAGAAATATCAGCGAAACGGTTGCCCAAAAGTATCATGCCAAGCTCATCCGTGTCAACCCCCGAGACTTTGAGGTGCCGTATGATGCACTCTCTCTTAGAATGGGGGCAAAAGAGATGATAGAGAAGCTTTATTCTTTTAGCAATTTTATGTGCTAAAAAAAGCTGATAAAAATAGTCCAAAAAGCGAAAACAACATTATTATGAGAGAAAAGACTTTAGTCATACCCGAGATAAAGGATGCATAAGGTAAAACTCCTAGTGTTGAGAAAATATAGTAAAAGTCATGTAAACCATCTACACCAAGAAATGCCTTATCTGCAGGTATATAAGGTCCCTCATCTACCGTTGACATATACCATGAGCTATAATCAACAGATATTCCTAAGATAAATATGGCAATATAAAAAGCTGTAATATTTCCTCTTTTTTTATAATAATAAGCTATGCCCAATGGAAAAAGCCATTGAAATATGGTGCCGTTGATAACACCTATAAATATTGGACACTGCAATATATAGCATATACCATGCCCTCCTTCATGTACGATACCAAGTGTTTGATTGATAATAAAATGAAACAGTCTAAAGATATATTCTGTATCGACTGTGTATAGATTTTTTTGTATAAAATATGGATTATATTTTTGATATAAAATAAAGAAGGTGAAAAATAGTACAAAAACTACTTTTTTTGTTTTTCTATCCGTATATTGTCTATCTATTTCCATTGCATAGTCTATAAAGGGTTTCGTTAATCCCCTTTATATCGACTACTTTTTAAACTTTTTAAGGCTATCTTTTACAAATTTTAAAAATCCGCTATCTTCAAAATCTTTATCTTGATTATATTCGCTAGTACTAGAGCTTTGGGCAGTTTGTGGTGTTGTATGAGCAGTTTGGGCTTGAGATATCTCTTGGCTACTCTCTACTTTTGTCTCCGCTTGCTTTGCGGCTTTAGAGAGGGCTTCTTGCATCTCTTTTTGCGTTTTTGCCAAATGCGCTTTAGCGCTCTCTAGCTCCTCTTTGAGTTGCGTGTTCTCCGCCTTTAAGCTATCCATCTCTTGCTGTTTCTTCTCAAGTTCTATAGAAGCGATATTTTTCTCACTCATACCTTTCTCAAGTTCAGAGAGTTTGCCCTCTATGGCTCTCTTCTCTTCTTGAAGTGCGTGCAGTTGAGACTCCAACACTTTTTCTCTTTCACTTTCTCGATTTTGATTACTTTGCAAGGAGATGATCTCATCTCTCAGTGAACTATATTCACTCTTGAGAGTAGAGATCTCTTTATCTTTTTGCTCTATTTGATTTTTTAGTTTTTCTAACTCTTTTTGATATGTGGTGATTGTATGCTCTAACTCCTCTACTTTTCTATCTCTCTTACTGATCTCCTCTTTATGAAGCTTTATATCTTGATCTTTGTTCTGAATCTCACTGACTAGCTGCTCTACTTTGCTAGAATATTCGTTTGCTTTATTTTTGTAGGCTTGGAGATTATCCTTAACGCCTTTTAACTCCTCATCTCTCTCCATAAGTTGAGTTGAGAGTGTCTTGACGTTTAGTTCATGGTCTTCTATCAATTTATTGAGTTTTGATATCTCCATATCTCTCTCTTTTATTTGCGATTTAAAGGCAAACATATCTTCACGCACCTCATTGAGCTCTTCCTCTTTTTCTGCAAGATCTAGATTTAACTCCTCTATCTCTGCACCATATCTGCTCTTCGCTCTCGCTCTCGCTACTAACCAACCAAATATAAAACCAAGTATCGATGCAACTGCCAAGCAGATGATCATCTTTAAAATTAACTCTTCCATACTCATCTTACTTTACCTCTCTTAAGTGAATTTCAACTCTTCTGTTTATCTTGTCGTTTGGATCACCTATAAATTTTGTCTCCCCATAACCTTTAGAATGAACTTTATCTCGTCTTATTCCTGACTTGATAAGATACTCTTTTACACTATCTGCCCTGCTTTGACTCAAAACTTTATTATAGGTAGCATCGCCTGTAGCATCTGTATAGCCTGCTACCTCTATCGTAATACTATCTAGATCAAGCGATAAGATCTTATCTACCACTTCATTCAATGTCTTTTTCGACTCTTGTGTCAGCTCGCTACTTTTTAGCTTAAATCTTATCGGATAGGATACTAGTATACTCTCTATATCTTGTTCAACATTTTGAACATTTTCACTAATAGGTTGAACTGGAGTCGGTGGAGCTTGCTCTATCTTCTCCTCTATCACCTCTGCAGACTCTGACGGCTCTACAGTTCCCAACTCTTTAAACTCATCTTCAACCACGATATAGGAAGTTTTGCTTTTCGTACTTGTTGTTATCTCCGGCTCATCTATACTCTCTCCCACTCCCGTTTCATCAAAAACATCTCTGACAACAACATCTTTTTTGGAATTTAGCGCTTTTTTGACTACTTTACTTCTCTTTGGCTTCGCTTGCGATTTAGATATCGGTTTGTTTTCTACTTTTGGTTTAATTTCTACTTGCTTAGGCTTTGCGACCTCTTTTGTAGCAACTGTAGCCGAAGTTGTGTTATCTTTTTTCATTTTTGCAGTACTCTCTACTTCGACCTTCTCTTTAAGAGCTTGCTCTATAACTTTTGTATTGTCTGTTATGTTATAACCTCTATTCATAAACGGTACCAATATATTTTGAAGTTTATCTTTTATGGAGGTATCTTCATAGCTTCCCTCTATCTTCAACTCATCTTTGTCTATATAAAGAGCAAAGTTATTGATCTTTTTCTCTTTTGCAAACTTCACTACATTGACGATATCATACATAAAATCTATCTTTTTAATATCATCAAAGTATTTGATATCTTTTAAACAGTCAGATCCACAGATCTCATCGAGCCTCTTTATCGCACTGCTATTTTCATCTTTTTTAGATAGAAAACAGGCTATCTTCTCCTTTTCACCGCTAACATAGGCAAATGAAGGATCTTTAAGGTTTGGAACTACTATCTGCTCTTTTTTTACCGATACGATCTCTGACTCCGGCTTGGTCTCTTTTTGAACCTCTTGGGCTTGACTTTGCGATGCTGGTGTTTGGACGACTTTTTCGACACTCTTTGGTTTTTGTGCACTGAGTTTTGCTTGGATTTGAGAATATATTTCATCTGCCTTTGAATAGATACAGATATATCCTACCAATGCGCTTACTACTAGCCAAAGAAATATGAGTGACTTTGTTCCCATACTATCTCCTTATGGTATAAGGCTTATGATACCTTAAGCATCTTTAAGTTTTAGTAATAAAAAATGAGTATATTTATATTTTTAGTTAAAGTAGTTTAAAGAAACCGCTTTTATCATTGGTGGTTGGGAGTTTTACATTATTAAGTAAGACTTAAACATTTAAGTCTTACTGGCAGCTTAGACACTCAAAAGATCTATCAGCCACATCCGTTTTCTCTTCAGGTGATTGGCTTCTTAGGTAGTAGGTCGATTTGAGTCCAAGTTTCCATGCAAGCATATAGATATCGTTTAGTACTCTACCGCTTGCTTTGTCAAGTGTGATGAAGATATTTAGACTCTGCCCTTGGTCTATCCACTTTTGTCTGATCGCCGCCGCTTTTACGAGAAGCTGTTGATCTAGATCATAAGCAGGCGTATAGTACTGCCAAGTATCCACGCTCATATTCGGCGCAACGACAGGGATAAGTCCGCTTAAGTTCTCCTCAAACCACTTTCTCTTGTATATCGGCTCGATCGTTTGGGTAGTACCGACAAGTATCGAGATAGAACTGGTAGGGGCTATCGCCATGAGGTATCCGTTTCTCATACCATCTTTTTTTACTTTCTCTTTTAGCTCATTCCAGTCATAGTGGTAGCCGAAAAGCCCTCCTCTATCGACAAGCTTTTTCGCCTCTTCGTTTGCCACATCGATAGGAAAAATCCCCTTGCTCCAGTTTGACCCCTCAAATGTCGGATATTTCCCTTTCTCAAGTGCGAGATTTGATGAAGCTTTGATAGCGTTGTAGCTGATCGCCTCCATCACCTCATCTATCTTATGGAAATGCTCATGACTTCCCCACTCTATGCCCGCTTCTGCTAACATCTGTGCTTCGCCCATCACACCGAGTCCGATTGCTCTTGTTTCGAGATTGGTCTTTTTCACTTTAGCCAAAGGATAGAAGTTTAGGTCGATGACATTATCCAGCATCCTTATCGCTATCGGCATGATCCTCTCTATATCTTCATGCGTGTTGATCTTAGAGAGGTTTACGCTTGCAAGGTTACAAACGGCTGTTTTTCCGTCTCTCTTCTCCTTTTCTACGATATAGATCTGCTTGTCGTTGTACCTATCAAGAGCAGTTATTTTTTTCGCTTTTTTGATGATGCCGTCATTGACCTCTACATCTTCGTTTTCATCAAATAGAACCGTCGTACCGTCCTCTAGTACTAACTTGATATCGTAGTGGTTCGGCTCAGTGTTTTGAAATATCTCGGTACAGAGATTTGAGCTTCTGATGATTCCGGAGTGTGGATTTGGATTTGCTTTGTTAGCACTATCTTTGAAACAAAGAAACGGATTTCCGGTCTCAAAGTAGCTAAGCAGTACCTTTTTCCAAAGCTCTTTTGCGCGCACGGTCTCTTTTACGATGCTATCGTCATTTTCATACTCGATATATCTCTTCTCAAACGCTTCGCCGTAGAGTTCCGGAAGATCCGGCGTATCGAGCGGATCAAAGAGCGTCCACTTATCATCCGCCTCTACTCTTTTCATAAAGAGGTCATTGATCCAAAGAGCAGGAAAGAGGTCGTGCGCCCTTCTTCTCTCTTCACCCGAGTTTTTCTTTAGATCCAAAAAGTCTATCACATCGATATGCCACGGCTCCAGATAGACCGCTATCGCACCTTTTCTGGTACCAAGCTGATCCACCGCTATGGCTATGTCATTGGTTATCTTCAAAAAGGGTACGATTCCGCCGGCGGCATTTTTATGCCCGTCTATCGAACTTCCAAGACCTCTCACGCCTGTCCAATCCCAACCGATACCGCCGCCGAACTTGCTTAGCAGTGCCATCTCTTTATATCCGTCAAAGATACCCTCTATGTTATCAGGAGTTGAGCCGATATAACAAGAGCTTAGCTGATGCCTTGTGGTTCTTGCGTTGCTTAGAGTAGGGGTTGCAAGCATCACCTCAAACTTGGAGATAAGGTCATAAAAGCGTTTAGCCCAATCTTGTCTATTAAACTCATTTTGAGCTAAGAACATCGCTATCGCCATAAACATATGTTGCGGAAGCTCTATCGGATTTCCGTTTTTATCTTTTAAAAGGTATCTATCATACAGGGTTCTGATACCGAGATAGGTAAACTGAAGATCTCTCTCAGGCTTGATATACGCCTCAAGATCATCCAAGTCATACTTCTCTTTAAGCCCTAGTACGATCCTACCCTCTTTCTCGCCTCTTTCAAAATACTCCCTAAAACTCCCATATCCGGTAAATCTGCTAACTTTGTGGTAAAGATCATATAAAAATAGTCTCGCCGCTACAAATGTCCAGTCCGGTCTATCGACATCGATCTTATCAACAGCAGTTTTGATCAGCGTCTGCTGTATCTCTTCTGTGGTTATCCTATCTCTGAACTGGATGTGAGCGTCAAGCTCCAGCTCGCTTTGGCTGACATTTTTGAGACCCTTGACCGCTTCGCAGGTATATTTTTGTATTTTGGTGATATCAAGCGGCTCTATTCTGCCGTTTCTTTTTATTACAGTTAGCATCTTACTTGTCATTTTCAAATACCCTTTTAAAGATTTTATCTACATTTTTTGTGTAATAACCGTAGTCAAAACACTCTCTTATCTCCTCTTCACTCATCTTCTCTCTTAGATCCTTATCCTCAAGGAGATATTGGAGGAAGAGACTCTCCCCTTTGTCATTGAGCGCAGGTTTGCCTTTTTGCAGGTCTTCCCACACTCTCATAGCGTTTCGCTGTACGATCTTGTATGACTCCTCTCTTGAGAGTCCTTTAAGAGGAAGTTCTAAAAGTACCCTTTGAGAAAAGACGAGTCCTCCCGTTAGATTGAGGTTTTTCATCATATTTTCGGGATAGACTACAAGATTTTCGATAACACCCTTTAGCCTTTGGAGCATAAAGTCGGTTGTGATAAATCCATCCGGTAGTATAAACCTTTCAACTGAAGAGTGGCTGATATCTCTCTCATGCCACAAAGCAACATTTTCCATAGCGGGCATCGCATAGCTTCGTATCACCCTGCAAAGTCCGGTAACATTTTCGGTTAGTACCGGATTTCGTTTGTGAGGCATTGCGGATGATCCCTTTTGTCCTTTACTAAAGTACTCCTCCGCCTCATAGACCTCCGTCCTTTGGTAGTGTCTTACCGCTACCGCTATCTTCTCACAGCTTGAAGCCAAAAGTGCTAATGCGTTCATGAGATTTGCATATCTATCTCTTTGGATCACTTGGTTTGAGACGGGTGCCGGTTTAAGTCCTAGTTTTTGACAAACCTTCTCTTCAAGCTCAAGCGGTGCGTGTGCAAAGTTACCCATCGCCCCGCTGATCTGTCCGACTGAGATAAACTCAAGTGCTTGTTTGAGGTTTTTTAGATTTCTTCTCATCTCATCGTACCAAACCGCTAGTACTAAGCCGAATGTTATCGGTTCACCGTGGATGCCGTGGCTTCTACCTACCATCAAAGTCATCTTATGCTCATAGGCTCTCTTTTTGATCGCATCCATAAGCTCTTCTAGATCTTTGATGATAAGCTCCAAGCTATCCTTCATCTGAAGCGCCACGGCGGTATCGATGCAGTCGCTACTTGTCATACCGTAGTGAACCCACCTGCTCTCCTCTCCGAGACTCTCGGCAACACTTGTCAAAAATGCGATCACATCATGCTTAGTCTCTTTCTCTATCTCATTGATCCTATCCACATCAAAAGAGGCGTTTTTTAAGATAAGTTCACACTCCTCTTTTGGGATAAGACCTAGTTCACTCCACGCTTCAACGGCAGCTTTTTCGACTTTTAGCCATGCGTCGTACTTGGCTTGTATCGTCCACTTGTTTGCCATCTCAGCTCTTGCGTATCTCTCTACCATCTGTTTTAAAACCTTTTATACAATGTTTTAATC
>JALWLO010000127.1:0-9587 GCA_027084135.1 Campylobacterales bacterium
AACAAATTCTTATGAATAATTCGATGATGCGTACCAAGAAATTTACTTTTTTTGAGAGATGGGGTTATTCAGAGAGTTCAATTGGAAAAAACAAAAAAGGTTTATCATGAAAAGTAAAAAAGTTTATAGAGTTAAAGATATCGTTGAACAGTTTGGTGTAGCTCGAAGTACAGTTTGGCTATATGTCAAGGAGAAGAAATTAACACTTATAAAAATAAGTAGCAGGGTAACCGTTTTTGATGCAAAAGAGGTGCATAGATTTTTTGGGATAGAATAATTACTTGCATTAAATTATTTACAAATAGTTCACAAAAAATGTGCGATTTGGGCAAAAAATAATATTTCGCTATAATTTTCAATAAAATTATCAAACAAAGGATGTCCCGTGAAAGATAATTCACAGCGTATCACGATTGATCCGGATATTTGCCATGGCAAACCCTGCATAAGAAATATGCGATATCCTGTTGAGATGATCTTGGAGCTTCTTAGTTCAGGTATGAGCACTGAAGAGATTTTAGAAGATTATGAGGATTTAGAAAAAGAGGATATTTTAGCAGTATTGCAGTATGCTTCAAAACTAAGTCAGATCAAATCAATCCACAAGCTAAACGCAGCCTGATGAAGTTTCTTGTAGATGCACAACTACCCAAAAAATTGTCATTTTTACTTAATGATGCCGGCTATGATGCTCTGCATACACTTGATTTACCTGAACAAAATTTCACTAAAGATAGTCAAATAAATGAGATATCTATTAAAGAAAAGAGGGTAGTCATCTCTAAAGATTTAGACTTTATTGAATCACTATTAATCTCAGACAAACCTTATAAACTTTTGGCTGTTAGTACTGGAAATATCACCAATAAAACTCTAATGGAGCTATTTAAAATACACCTAAATGAAATCGTTTTAGCATTAAGTGAAAGTAGACTAGTAGAACTAACACATAAAGAGTTGATTATTCATTAAAGTTTAAAAGTATATATCATACAAAATTTGATAATATACCCATGTAAGCAATTACAATTTTAAAAATATCTTTATAAAAGGCGAATGTCATATCGAGTGTCATACCAACGGATTTGGTATGCATAAAAGTCTCGAAGTTTCGGCACTTTTTGGCAATATTTAGGTTTTAGCATCCGGAGCCACTTCATCATCTGACTAAATTCGATATAATCCAAGAAAATCCCTGGAAAATCACCTCTTGATAAAGATATCAGTCCAAATAGGTCTAATAGAGTTTAGGCATATATTTTATTCAGATGTCATACTCATATAGATTAAACATATATCATTTGGGCAAAAATAATATTTCGCTAAAATAAATGAGATCTCTACTAAAGAAAAGTGTTGGCATCATCCAATCATTGATACCACATGCAAGGATATAAATTGGTTATATTGGGTATAGGAAATATATTGCAAAAAGATGACGGTATAGGGGTCTATGCTTCAACCTTTTTACAAAAAAATTATAACTTCTCTAAAGATGTCGAGATAATCAACGGCGGTGTTGAGGGGATAAATCTATACCCCGTCTTTGAGCAAAATGACCATATTTTAGTACTAGATACCATTATGTTAAATGATACTCCCGGTTCAATCTATCTCATCCCGTCATATGAGTTAAGCGGTTATGGTCTAAATAGCGGCGGTGCACATGAGATAGGAGTTTTACAGTGTATAGATATGCTTGAGTTGCAAGGCAAAAAAATTCCAAATGTTACGATACTGGGTATCGTACCGGCACATATAACTTTTGAAATAGATCTAAGCAACATACTAAAAGAGAGTTTCAACAACTACATTCAAACCGCACTGAACTATCTACACAAAAACGGTATCGAAGCAAACTCCCACAAAAACAGAACCTCTTTAGAAAACATTATATCCGAAATCAAAAAACTCTAACCCTCCCAACACTTACTTCTTACTTCTTACTTCTTACTTCTTACTTCTTACTTCTTACTTCTTACTTCTTACTTCTTACTTCTTACTTCTTACTTCCTGACTTCTTACTTCTCAATTCTCAATTCTCAACCCCAACCTCCCATCCGTCATAGCCTGCACCGTACTCTTCACTTAACTCAATCAAACGAAGCGTAATTTCATCAATATTATAGTGCAAAATATTATCATCTCTTGAAATGACTACACCCTCTATCCCCTCTTCGCTTTTGATAGTTTTGATCTTGATAAAACCCTCATCCTCAACCATCTTTAAAAACTCACCCTTTTGTTTTTCAGTAGAATTGATAAAAAATATTTTATGTTTGATACTCCTTGGGTGCTCAAGTCTATCCCCTTTTGATTGAAGTAGATCGCATACTTTGTGATTTTGGATGATTTGCCACTCTCTATCGGTTGGAAAGAGTAAATTTTTGTAGTAGTTCCATTCACTATCTTCCTGATGACCGGCGCTTATCTCATATGTTTGATGCTTATCAAGTGCAAACTCTAAAAAATCTTGCCAATTATAAGTAAATTGCAGATAGTAAAGAAATGTAACATAGCCGTCACTGATCACTCTACCTACATACTTACCTATCCTAAACTTTATCAATGCCGCCTCTAACTTATCCTCCAAAGATAAGATATCTCTCTCTTCCTCTTTGGATAAGAGACCATTCTCTTTCGGCTTTTTTAACCTTACTTTGATAAAGGCAATCGTCGGATATGTGTATCTTATCTCCTCCATATCCATTGAGATGCCGGCATTAAATAGTATAGAAGCAGGCTTACCCTCTAAGTTTTTCATATATATTTCCCAATACTCTTGCACACTGCACTCCTTCGTCGTTTGAATTAATAATTAAGAGTTAAGAATTAAGAATTGTTTTTTGAACTCTTAACTATGGTGACTAATAGTGATATTAGTTCGTTTATATCGCTGTTAATATCTTGATGCATTTTTTGATTTATGTAATCTGTATCATATAGTAAATCAAGCCAGCAACTTGTTTCATTTGCCTCTTTTAGAGCGATACTCATTTTGTTTATAAAATCTGCTCTTGACTGTGCAAATTTAGCTTCTCTAACAAGCGCTCCGATAGCCGTCCCGCTTCGCAAAACCTGCTTTGACAAAATATACTCCCTATGCTCCCTAAGCAAATACCTATAAAGCCCAACAACCCGAACAGCAAATTCATAACTTTTATCATAAATAACATTACCAGCCATCAAAAAACTCCACCACAACTCTTAACTCTTACTTCTTAACTCTTACTTCTTTTAACTCATCTCAAGACTCATAAGATACATATCCTCTCCATCAACTACTTTTACATTTAAACTCTCACAATAGAGACAATAGTACCTTACCTCATCAACTTCAAAAACCTCTTTACAATCCAAACACTCAAGCTTTAACTTCTGTTCATTGATCACCAGTTTGGCATTTTCACATAGTGTACCCTCTTTAAAAGTATCAAACGCAATTTTGAGCAGATGTACCTCTATACCGCTCATCACACCTATCTTGCAAGTGACTTTGCTTATCTTAGTTACGCTATTATCTCTTGCAATCTCTTCACACTGGTTGATAAGGGCTTGTACGATGCTATACTCATGCATACTTCAACCTCTTAGGTGTTTTTGTGGGACAAATTTTATAGACAAACTCACGGCGCAACTTATGAAAAACGCTATTTTCATCCCAAAATTCAGGATACATCACCCTCAACTCCTCCTCTTTGCACTGCTCGATAAGGCTCTCATTTTGGATCAAACTCTCCTCTTTCTCCCATAAAAACTCCTCATACCGCTCCTCATCTTCTACCAACTCTTGACAAAAGCGCTTTAAACTTTGCATATAATCCCCCACAAATATCTCATCTACCAATCCTATCTCTTTTGCTCTTCTCACACTGATAGGCAAGCACTCATCCAATAGCTTTTTGGCCATCTCTTTACCAACCCTCTTTGGCAAGGTATAGGTGTGATACTCACTCCCGCTTAAACCTAAAGTTTTATAGTGAGGGTTTAGTACTACATCTTTGTCACCCACTACAAAATCACATGCCGTTGCTAAAAAGACCCCGCCGGCTCCCGCATTTCTATGCAAGCTGGCAACCGTAATCACATCTTGGGCAAAGATAACGGAACGAACCAGATCATTTATGGCATTGATATTGCTCCAGCCATCTTCACCGTTTTTCTTGCTATCTTCAAGGATGTTGAGATTTATTCCGTTACTGAAAAAATCCTCCCCTCCCATCAAAACAACAACCTTCACCTGTTCCTTGATATACTCAAACGCATACTTAAGTTTCATACACTGTTCAGCCCTAAATGCTCCGTTGTGAAAATGAAAATAGAGATAAGCAATCTCATCATCTATATCGCAATTTATTTCATAAAAGGTACGATAACTCTTATCAAAGATAAGCGGCAGTCGATACTCTTTTATCCCTTTTAAACGGTTCTTTAAAACATAAGTTGCAGGCAGTTTAAATCTATTTGGCTCCATCAAATGGCTAATCCACACTGCCCCGTCAACGGTGCCGAGACAAATAGCACCGTCTCTCTTAGCCAAAATCTCTTTAGGTTTACCTCTTAATTTATCCTCTTTATGCACCCCAAATAGATAACACTCCACTCCAAGTATCTCATCAAATACACCCGGGTAACTATCACTCATATATATCTTTTTCATAATCTCATCTGTACTATCTCTCTCCCACTCAATCGCTCTATCTTCTTGAGTCAAATATTTATGCATAGGAGTTTTTGGCTGAGGCATCGGTTTAAAATCATTATCATTCACCCTCTCAAGCAGAAGATCCAAAGCTTTTGATGCGCTTTTAACAAGCTCTCTACGATAGATGCTCGCCTTATAGCTATCACGCATTAAAAAAGTAAGCCCGACATAGACATCTCCGCTATCAAACACTTCATTTGCCCTTAAGATTGTAACTCCCCACTCTTTTCTGCCCTCTCTTATAGCATTATCCAAAGCATATGCTCCCTTATCTCCTACAATACCGGGATGTACGATAAATGTCGGATATTTGGAAAAAATCTCTTTGGGTACAAACTTTTTTAAAAACGGACAAAATACCATATCGGGTTGAAATGCCTCCACCTCTTGAATCATCTGCTCATGGGAAATCGCATAAACCACATCAACACGATGCCCCAAATCTTTCAACTTCGTATATGCCATCTGTGATAGTGAATTAAATGCGCTTACAAGAAGAGTGATTTTCATAACTTTAACAGGTTTAACATATTCTCGGTAGTAGTTCGCCGGTAGGCATATCTAAAAAGCGTTTAGTACCGTAACTGCTATTGAGTATTACTCTCTGCTTATAGCTATCACTCACTTTACCGATGATAGCGGCACTTTTATTGAACTTTTTGAGTATCGATAGCGCTCTATTTGCATCCTCACTTTTTATAGCTAGACAAAATGTTCCCTCATTTGCAAGCATGGTCGCTTCAAACCCTAACATTTCACATACTCCAAATACCTCTTGCGAAATAGGTATCGCATCCTCTTCTAACTCTATGCAGATATCACTCTGTTTTGCCCACTCATTTAGTACCGCAGCGATACCCCCTCTTGTAGCATCTCTTAAAGCGCTTATCTCTATATCCGCTTCGATTAAAGCCTCAACGGTAGGATATAAAGAGTTACAATCAGACTCCAAAGAGCTATCTAACGCTATCCCCTCTCTTGCCGTAAAGATGGTCGCACCGTGAGCTCCCACATCACGACTAACCAAAATGAGATCATCTTCACTGATACGGTTAGCACTGATGCCTTTATACTCTATCTCACCGATACCTGTGGTGTTGATTATGAGTTTGTCTATTGTCCCTCTTGGCATCACCTTAGTATCACCGCCGACAATCATCGCCGCATTTAACGCTAACTCTTTTTTCATAGAGCGTACGATCTTTTCAAGCTCTCTTATATCAAATCCCTCTTCGATAATAAAGCCGACTGTTAAAAATTTCGGTTTAGCACCCATCATCGCCAAATCGTTACATGTTCCGCAAATTGCTAATTTGCCGATATCCCCGCCAGGGAAAAATAGAGGCGTAACCGTAAAGCTATCAGTACTCATAGCAATGTTATGAGCCGCAATCTCTAAAACAGCCGCATCTTCACTCTTGACTAAAATATCATTTTTAAAATGTTTATAAAATAGTTTACTTATAAGTTCATTACTCTCTTCGCCGCCGTTTCCGGCTGATAGAGAAATAGCTCTTTTCATACCGACTCCTATCTCAACTCACAATCAAATTTCCATACTTATAATATGCCGCACACGCCCCTTCACTACTAACCATACAGCTACCGACAGGAGCATTTGGCTTACAAGCCGTACCAAATATCGTACATTCTGTCGGGTGTGCTATGCCGCGCAAGATATCACCGCAGATACAGAGTTTATGATCCTCTATCTCCTCAATCGGCAATATATCTTTATAGATACATTCAGCATCTAAAAAACTAAACTCCTCTTTCAATCTCCATCCGCTATTTAGAACATTACCAAGACCTCGCCATTTAAAGAGACTTGCTTTTTCAAAGTAGTGCTCTATCATCTTTTGGGCTTTGATATTTCCCTCGTAGGTTACCACTCTTTTGTATTGGATCTCATTTTCACATCGCCCTTCATTAAACTGCTTGAGTACCCTCAAAACACTTTCCATAACATCAACGGGCTCAAATCCGCTTACAACTACGGGACGCTTGTAAACTCTTGGGAATTTCTCATAAATCTTTGCCCCCGCAATCACGCTTACATGACTTGGTCCCAAAAATGCATCGATTCGGTTATTGTAGCTATCTACATGCTCATCACGGCTATTTATCAACTCCTCCATCACTTCAGGAACGGTTACATGGTTGATATGAAAATAGATATTGTCTATATTTTGCTTGAAAACCCTATCTATAACGCCTGCGGTCATAGGTGTCGTAGTCTCAAAACCTATCGCAAAAAATATCACTTTTTTAGCAGGATTCTCCTTGGCAATTTTAATGCACTCCATAGGGGAATAGACAAATCTAACATCCGCCCCTTTGCTTCTCGCATCCTGCAAACTCCCTTTACTACCGGGAACCTTGATCATATCACCAAGTGTTACCAATATCACATCTTCTTGCATCGCTAAATGATAAGCATGATCAATTCGATGTTTCGGCATGATACAGACCGGACAGCCCGGACCGTGTATAAACTTGATATTATCCGGCATCAACTGAGGCAACCCGTACTTCATAATGGTATGTGTATGACCGCCGCAAACCTCCATGATATTGATGTTTCGGTTTATTTTTTTTGCTTCACGATGGATGAGAGTTGCATACGCTTTGATGGTGTTACTTTCTCTAAAATCATCATAGAGATTTCTGAGCTCTAATTTCTCCATAATTTATCAATCACTTTTGATTCGGTTTTCACATCTATCATCTTCCAAAATCGCCTCTCGCCTCTCCTCTTCATCCATCAATTCCAGTATCTCTTTATATGTCTCTATCGAAGCAAGAGCCTCTTTTTCATCTATCTTATTCATCACAAAACCTATATGCAAAAGCACATAATCACCTATTTTTACCTCATCATCACCCATCATCATCAAACTCGCTTCTCGCTGTACACCCATCGTATCAACTGTGCAGGTACTCTTATCTTCGCTAATCTTTACTACTTTACTTGGAATTGATAAACACACAACTTCTCCTTATCAGTCGAAAATTAAGAATTAAGAGTGAAAAATTAAAAATTTCTTTTAAATTCAAAACTCCCCAACTCTTAACTCTTAACTCTTAACTCTTAACTCTTAACTCTTAACTCTTAACTCTTAATTCTCACTTCTTAATTTAATTTACCGCATTCTCCTCTTAAACTCTATCCAGTCAGCCACAGCCTTGATGCTATCTATATCGTTTATATTTACCTCTAAAATATCAACATTGGGTTTTAATCTCCTTGCGGCTCTCTTCTCCTCTTCAATATCATATTTAAAGTGAGGCAAAAGATCTGTTTTGGTTATCAATATCAGATCAGCTTGCCTGAACATCACAGGATATTTTGCGATCTTATCTTCACCTTCGGGAATAGAAACAAGTACTATATTTAAATGTGTTCCGACATCATAACTTGCCGGACAAACTAAGTTTCCGACATTTTCTACAAATAGAACATCGATACTCTCCAAATCAATATCATGCAACCCCTTATGCACCATAAATGCATCTAAATGGCATGCGCTACCGGTTTGGATCTGAATAGCATCTATGCCTTTTTGCTTCAACCTATCCGCATCTCTATTCGTCTCTAAATCCCCTTCAACAACCGCAAATTTAAAATCGGCAACATCCGCCAGATACTCTAAAAGTGTTGTTTTGCCGCTTCCCGGACTACTCATTAGGTTTATTCCTAACACACCGGCTTTTTCTAAATGTGCTCTATTGTGAGCAGCCTCTTTATCATTTTTGTCTAAAATCTTTTTGATCACAGAGATTGTTTTTTCATCATTGAGTTGAGGATTGTGATGTAACTGCTCATGAGCTGCTTGATGCTCTTTGCTCTCCTCTTGATAGTGATGATGGTGTCCTACCGCCTCTGAACCGCCTACGCTACAACCGCACTCTTTACACATATTTTAAGCTCCCAATAAAAAATCTAAACCTACAATAAGCGAGATAACTCCCGCAACTCCAAATGCTCTTTTTAAATTTGTTTTATTATTTAAAAGATTTTTGTTGATATAGGATAGAATCACGCCAAAACCGACAAAAATCATCATTACACCGAGTGTAAAAGAGAGGACCATAGAGAAATTTACATTTCCGCTACCTACGGCACTTAGCGTGATGAGCATACCTCTAACACCGCCCGCACCCATAAGTAAGCCCATTGAAAAAGAGCTACTCTTTGCCAATCTATCATCGTGTGTATGATCATCACCAAACCATATATGAATATGCTCTTTACCGTTATGCATATGCTTTTTGAGTTGAATTTTATCTGTTAGTACTACATATAATAAATATATACCCATACCTAAAATAACCGTAGCAGATATCGTATCACCATAGCTAAGTAACTCTTCTCCTATATGAAAACTTTGTAAAATTTTAGCAAATAGAAAGAGACTGATACCGTGCCCGATAGCAAATAGTACCGTAATTACCATCGTCTTTTTACTATCTTTTCCGATACTAAAGTCAGCGATAGCTGTTAAGTGGTCAGGACCAAATGCATGCAATATTCCGTACCAAAATATAATAAGAAGCGATAAATCCATCATCATTCCTTGAATGAATATTCATTATTGTATTAGTTTTATCATAAATAGGAAGTTAAAAAAGCACCTTTATCTACAAATTCAAATAACTCTCAACTCTCAACTCTCAACTCTTACTTCTTACTTCTTACTTCTTACTTCTTACTTCTTACTTCTTACTTCTTACTTCTTACTTCTTACTTCTTAATTCTTAATTCTTAATTCTTAATTCTTAATTCTTAATTCTTACCTCTCAACACTTGTCCCAACGCTATCCCTCCATCATTTGGAGGTATCTTTGAAGAGATATAGGCTTTTGGAAAACGCTCTAATAT
>JALWLO010000127.1:9597-10176 GCA_027084135.1 Campylobacterales bacterium
GTAGATGATGATAATTTTTGTAAAGAGTAGAGATAATCTCTAAGAGTGTATGAAAAAACTTCGATACCGCTTTTTTTTGAGACTTTTCATAGACTATCTCTTTGATCATCGGACAAATATCTACTCTACCTTCATCAATCTCATACGGATAAACCTCCTCCTCATCCCTATCATATAGCTCTTCAAGCAACAATCCGCTTTCACCCTCATAACCGACTATTTGATTGACTCCAACAAGTGATGCAACGGCATCAAAGAGTCGTCCGGCTGATGAGCAAAGCGGACTATTTAGCCCCTTTTGCCATGCGATATAAAGACTATTTAACTCACCGGTACTAAAAGCGTTTATGGTAGGTATATCTAAATCCATAGCCTCTTTGCCAAAAGTCTCAAAAAGTAGGCTCAATGCCACTTTTCTCGGCTCTTTTATCGCCTTTTTGCCCCCTAATAATTTAAAATAGTTAATATGTCCAACCCTCTCAAATCCTCTATAATCACATATCAAAAACTCTCCGCCCCAAAGATTTCCATCACTTCCAAGTCCTGTTCCGTCAAACGCTACACCAAAAACTTTAGAGC
>JALWLO010000128.1 GCA_027084135.1 Campylobacterales bacterium
TGTGCTATCGGGATTCTTGCTATCATAGCAGCACTTACAGCAGAAAATATCTCATATCTATCTCCTAGTACCACAACGACATCCGGCTTTAGCTCTTCATAAGCCTCTGCAAAAGAGATTTGGGCTAATCCCATCGACTTTGATATTCCGATAGGTGTATCGGATGAGAGTAGCATCTCTATCTTTTTATCGATCTTAAACTCTTTCTCTATCTCTTTATAAGTTAGTCCAAATTCAGGACTTAGATGCATACCGGTGACGATAAGCTGTAACTCCAACTCACTATCAGCCTCTATCTCTTTCATAAGCCAATAGAGCAGTCCATACTCGGCTCTAGTACCGGTTACTACACACACCTTTCTCTTTCTCATATCAATTCATCTGCTTTATAATCTCTCTGTGCCACTGTTCCTATTATCTCATCCCAACGCATAGGATTTATTCCCTTTGCAGGTCTTTTGGTAGCAAGATTCTCTTCACTAAAAATCTCACCTTTTTTAATATCTCTTGCTGCAACGATCGATTTTCTTGCTACCTCTATGTTGGGCTTTTCACTTGGTGTCGGCTTTTTTATGCCGTTACCCAAAGCTTTTTCGATATTTCGTATGCCGTTTACCATCGCTTTTAGCTCATCAGGTTCTAAAGATGCCGTATGATCCGGTCCCTCCATATCTCTATCTAAAGTAAAGTGCTTCTCTATCACCCTTGCTCCCATCGCCACAGCGGCGATCGGTACCTCTATACCAAGCGTGTGATCACTATACCCTACCTCCACCCCAAATGCCGATGCAATTGTCTGCATCGCTCTTAGATTGACATCTTCCATCGGTGTAGGATACATGGTATTTGCATGTAGGACTATGATATTTTCTCTTTTTGTACCAGAGTCTACTAGCAGATCCAAAGCATCCTCTATCTCTCCAAGATCAGCCATACCTGTTGAGAGGATCACCCTCTTTTTTAGTTTACCGATGGCTCTTAAATACGGAAGGTTTGTTATCTCACCGCTTGGGATTTTAAATATCTCTAACCCTAATTCATATAGAAGCTCAATGCTCTCAAGGTCAAACGGAGTTGATAAAAAGATAATCCTCTTTTCATCACAATATCTCATAAGCTCTTTGTGGGTATCCACATCTAGTTCAAGCTTTTTTATCATCTCATATTGAGACTCATCTTCATCAGTTGTCTCTTTTTGATAGTTGGCTTTTTGTGCATTTTTCGAGACTAGGTTTTTTGCTTTAAATGTCTGAAACTTTACCGCGTCCGCTCCGGCTTGGCTTGCCACATCGATAAGCTTTTTGGCTATCTCGATCGAGCCGTTGTGATTTACTCCCGCTTCTGCGATGATAAATGTACTCATTTTGCTACACTCCCCGCTTTGATAAAGCCTGATACCTCAATAGACTCTTTAGTAACGGCACTGCTTCCGACAAAGCTATTTGCCTTTACTTTAGTACCGCCGTTGATGATAGCTCCTGTTGAGATATGGGTATGATCTTCTACCACAGCATCATGCTCAATGAGTGCTTTGGTATTGATGATACAGTTTGAGCCTACTTTCGCATTAGCGTTGATAAGTGCATGGTGCATCACTACCGTTGCTTCACCAATCATTGCATATCGTGAGACATAAGATAGAGGTGATATGATGGTCGGTAACTTAAAATCCAACTCTTTTAAAAGTTTAAATAGTTTAACTCTCACAAGATTTGATCTGATTTGACCGACAGTTACAAATGCATATGTATACTTTTCTCTTAATGATCTTAGATCATCATCTGTCCCTATGATTTTGTAATCCAAAACATCTTTTCCAATCAACTCTTTTCGATCGATAATTCCAGCTATCTCAAATCTCTCTTCTTGCTCTATAACATCGATCACTGACCTACAATGACCGCCACCACCAAGTAGTATAATCTTCTCTTTCATCATCAGACCAACACACTACTTGTTATATTGACTATCCGATCTTCGAGCCATTTGGCATTTGTCAGATCACCGCACTGTGCATCTTGGTACATTTCTAATTTATTCATTAAACGCCAAATAGGACGCGTCATGATGCCCCTATCATTAGTATATCTCAAAAACGCATCCCGCTCATCTCTATCTTTTAGTACTATCGCATTTAGCCAGTAGTTTGATCGTGCATCTTTTGGTTCTGTTACAAACTCCATAT
>JALWLO010000129.1 GCA_027084135.1 Campylobacterales bacterium
TTGATGAAGGTATATTTAGCAGTACTGGCGATTGTTCTGATTTTGATGCAGCTTATTCGGATCGATATAAAAAATAGTCCAACCGATAGCAGACTTGAGATCAAAGCTGATGAAAATGTCTCAAAACTTTTGCGCAGAAGCTGTTACGATTGCCACTCAAATAGTACCGATATGCCTTGGTATAGTCATGTAGCTCCTGTTTCATGGTTTGTAAGACACCATATCAAAGAGGGGAGAAAGGCGATTAATTTCTCAAAATATACCCAGATTGACCCAAAGATAAAAGCAAAAAGGCTCAAACGGGCTATCCAGACCGTACGCAACGGCATGATGCCACTGCCGTCCTATACATGGATGCACAAAGATGCAAAGCTGACAAAAGAGCAAAAAGAGTTACTTGCAAACTTTTTCCAAAAAGAGTTGGACAAGTTGGAGGGGGAGTAGTTTAGTACTAAACGATATATTTTGCCATCCGTGCTAACTGATAGGCATATCCGTACTCATTATCTTGCCAGGCAAATATTTGTATCAAGTCTCCCTCTATCACTTTTGTGAGAGCCAAATCTATTGTAGCCCCATAGGGTGAGGCGATGTAGTCGCTGGATACTTTTGGCTTGGTTGTTATATCCAAGATATTGACTTTTTGGGATCCTAGTACCAGTAGTTCCCTCAACTCATCTATATCTACACACTTTTCAACTCTCATAGTCAAGTCATAAAGAGTGGTTGCCGCAACGGGTACTCTTACACTCTTGGCATAGGTTGCTCCTTTTAAGTTAGGGAAAAAGTGAAGTATCTCATCGGCGGCGGAGCTTAAAAGGGGTAGTATATTTTGCGTGGCGGATCTTGCCCTTCGTATATCTTTGGAGTAGTGGGGTGAGTCGAGGAGCTTTTGGTAAGCTGAGTAGCTGTGGTACATCACGCTAGATAGCGCCGAGACACCTTTTGCTTTGTTTACGATATCCACTATTGGAGCGATGGCGTTTATGGAGCAGGAGGAGTTTGAGATGATGGTTTGGTTTTGGTAGTCTATGTGGTTTAGATCCATCACAAATCTCTCTATATCATTTGATGCGGGAGCTGAGATGAGCACCTTTTTGGCTCCGTTTTTTAAAAATATCTCATTTTGCTCTCTATTTAGAAATATTCCCGTACAGTTGATAAGGAGATCAACTCCCTCAAGAGTTAAATCTTTTGGATTGGGGGTGTTGTGGAGCTTGATCGCTTTAGAGTTTAGTACTAAATAGTTCTCTTGCAGTTTTACATCATACTTATACTCACCGTAGATGGAGTCTCTTTGGAGCAGATCCCTCATCATCTCAAAACTGTATATATCGTTGATCCCGACTATCTCTATCTCATCGGAGTCAAAGAGGATCCTAAACAAAGACCTTCCTATCCTTCCAAATCCAGTTATGAAAATCTGCTTCATCTATCTCGCTTTAGTGAAAAGATTTGTGGTTCCACGGTTATATCTGTAACGACACTCCCCTCTCTCATCTCCAAAATATCAGCCACGATCTGTGCAATATCTTTAGGCTCGATGTAGTTTAGAGGATCATCGGTCGGCTGAAAGCTAAGAGTGTCAAAAAAGGGTGTCTTTGTGATGTCGGGATTGATATTTACCACCTTTAATCCACTCTTTCTCTGCTCCTTAAATAGCGATAGACCAAAGTGTCTAAGGGCGGATTTTGTAGCACCGTAAACCGCACCAAAGGGGGCAGGGGAGATGCCGGAGATGGAGTTAATGTTGATGATACACCCTTTCTGCTCTTTGAGTTTGTCAAGATAAAAGTTGGTGATCAAAAGCGGTGCGGTTAGATTTACCTCAACCATCTCTCTTATCTTGTTGGCGTTTAACTTCTCATGCTTTCCAAAGTAGCCGACTCCTGCCGAATTTACCAAGAGGTCTACTCTTTCAAGCGGTGGCGGTTCAAACGCTTTTGAGAGGTCGATCTCATGGGGGATAAAGTTTTTATCTTCAAATGCTTTAGTACTAAATCTAGCTATCCCATGCACTTCATAACCTAGTACTAAGAGCTTATGGGCTATTGCCTCTCCTATACCGCTATTTGCACCTGTGACAACTGCTACTTTTGACATATCATCTCCATGGCTTTAGAGCTAACACTCTCAATAACTTCAACGATCTTATCATGGATACTCTCATCAAACGCCATATTATCCGTAACTGTTTTGATGATCTCAATATCTTTGATTTTGAAAAATCTCTTAGCCGATAGGTAAAATCCGCTACTCTCCATATCTACCAAATCGGTTTTTATCTGGGCTTTGTCAGTCGTTATTTGAGAAATGGTAGTGATCGACAGCCTCCCTTTTTTAGTACTATCTAAGTGATAGACACTATCATTGCAGCGATCAACGATCTTGCCGATAAAAGCAGTGGTACCGACCTTAGTACTAACCGCTCCGCAGCTTCCAAAGTTTACGATGCTATCTAGCTCTTTGGGAGGATATTTTGTCAAAAGATAGGTTGTTGCAACGGCAGCGTTTAGAGAGCCTATACCGCTTAGTACTAAACTATATGAGCTATTTTGGTATATCAAAAATGGATCTTTTTCTATAAGCTCTAAATTTAGAGTATCGATGATAAAGTTGGCTTCAGCTTTTAGTGCAACTACGATATATCTCATAGAGATATTTTATCTACATTTATATATAGTTTTGCAATATCGTATTGAGATAGGTTTGATCGGCACTGTTGATGAGTACTTCGTCAAACTTGGATCTGATCGCATCATCGATAATAGTGTCAAAACTTCTAAATAGTATCAGTGCCGTCTTATCTCTTTCCTCTATACTATCGATAAGGACTCTAAGATCTAACCCCTCTATCTCTTTATCCACCATTACCACTCTATATCTATGGTTTCTTAATAATTCGAAAAACTCTTCCACATTTTCGGCTGTATCTATTTGGGAGTAACTTTTGCTCAATACCTTCTCAAATATCTTCGTCTCGACTTGGCTCTTTTTAAAGATCAATATATCTCTAAACGCCTCATACCTCTCGTCGATCACTCTCTCTATATTTGCTTCGACCTCCTCCTCTCTTGTCTCGTCGCTACTTGATCTTTGCGTCTCGTCGATCGTGATATCGTACTTGAGAAGGATCTCTTTGATCTCGCTCTCTTTTGCCGGTTTACTGATATAGTCATCGAGCCCGTCATTTAAAAATCTCTCTTTGTCACCCTTTAGCGCATTTGCCGTTACCGCTACAATCGGAGTGTGAGCCAAGCCTTTTGACTTTTCATATTTGATGATCTCCTTCGTTGCCGTTACCCCATCCATCACAGGCATGGCAATATCCATAAAAATCAGGTCATATTGATGCTCTTTGACCGCTTCTAGCGCCTCTTTTCCGTTATTGACCGTTGTCGGGTTGAGGGAGAAGTTGGTTATGATCTTTTTCAAAAGTCTTTGATTGATCTCATTATCTTCGGCAATGAGGATATCTTTTTTGATGATTGAACTCTTTTTCCTCTGGATAGTCGGCTTCTCTTTTTTCAGAGGGGTGATATTGATATGATGATCTTTTGCGATTTGGGTCAATTTTTCGACCAATCGACTGAGATTTACAGGTTCACTCATAGGGTAGATGCGCTTTTTCTGATAGGGTGAGAGTCTTGAGTAGTATTTGGTCGGGAAGATGACTATGGAGGGGAGTTTATACTTTTTAAGAAACTCATACTCCTCTTTCGAGAGAGCCGTAAAGTATGCGATGATCACCTTTGCATCAAACTTTTTCTCCTTTTTTAGCTCACTGAAGCTTACGACTTTAGCTTTTGCTCCCAAATAGTTAATACATCTGCTTAGAAGTTTACTCTTATAGCTATCTCTACTCTTTACAATGAGTGCGTCAAGGTACTTAAATCTTCCTCTATGAATCTCTTTAAGAGGGTTTCCTTTTTTGAACTCGAGTGTAAAGAAGAAGTTGCTACCTACACCTTTTTTACTCTTTACCTCGAGTTTTCCACCCATTAAAGATACATAGTTGTAGGAGATGGTGAGTCCTAGTCCGGTACCGCCATACTTTCTTGTGATGGTGGAGTCAGCTTGTCTAAATGCGTCAAAGATATCGCTCATCTCCTCTTCACTCATGCCGATACCGCTATCGCTCACCTCAAAATAGATCCTCTCTTTTGCATCGCTTTCATTTGAGAGCTTTTTGATAAGTACGATGATTTGACCACCCTCTTTGGTAAATTTTACGGCGTTTGAGATTAGATTGAGAAGAACCTCCTTGACCTTTACGACATCACCGATGAGATATCTATCAAATCCGCAATCCATTAGGAGTGTTAGATTGATATTTTTATCAGCGGCTTTTGGAACATAGACATCTATACTGTTTTCAAACTCTTCAACAGGCGAGAAAGGCATCTCATCAAGTTCGATTTTATTGCTCTCTATCTTAGATAGATCTAAGATCTTGTTGATGATTTCAAGCAAGTTGTCGGTGCTTTTATCAATGATCTCAACATACTCTTTAGCCTCTTTATCAAGGTTTCGTTTTTTGAGAAGCTCTGTAAAGCCGACGATACCGTTTATCGGTGTTCTGATCTCGTGAGACATATTTGCCAAAAAGATACTCTTTGCCGCATTTGCCCTCTCAGCCTTTTTCTTCTCGATAGCGATCTTATCGACACTCTTTTCGATGATAGAGTAGGTTTTATCTATCCCCTCGGTAGTTCCAAGGTCAATCGTATCCTCTATCAGTGCATACTCCACGATCTTATCAAGTATCTTCTCAAGACCCTTAGTAGAGTAGAGGTATCTGTTGAGTTTGCTATATACAAAAAGGGCATAGAGTGAAAATAGGGCAACCAATAGCGCTAATAGCGCTTTGATGAGTGTATAGCTTTTTTCGCTCTCAAGTGCCTTATGCATCTCAAGCAGAAGAGAGTTTGCGGCTCTGTTTAAGTTTATAATCTTTTTTGTTTCGAGTTTAAACCACTGAACCGGATCGATTTTGACAACTCTTGAGCTTAAAAGCTCTTTTTTGATCTCGTTGCTTTTGGTGTTTGCATCGATAAACTCATCTTTATCGATAGCGCTTTTGATAATATTTAGGCTATCTTTATCGAAAGTTTTAAAGAGGTGCGAGAGCTTTGCATCTTCAAATATTTGAAGTAGTAGAAGATTGTCTCTTTTTACTCTACTACTTAAGATATTGGTTACATTGTCTCGTTCATTTGCAACCGCTCTTATTAGATCAAGTATCTTAAGATAGCTATTATATAGTGCATGTAGTTTGAGTGTTGGAAAGTTTTGAGCTCTCTTCTCTTTGGTTAAAATGGCACTATTGATCTCGTCAAAATAGGCAAAACTCTTTTCATATGGGAGTTGAAATTTATCGATAGAGGCTCTGATTTTGCCGATTTTCTCTATTTTACTGAGTACTCTATTTGTTATAATGTTTGAGGCACTATTTTGGGTATAATAGGTTTTGGCTGCTTTGATAGCGTTGTCACTTATCTCTCTTTGAGCCAAGAGCAGTGCTTTACTCTTCTCTTGTCTGCTTAGATTGTATAGCGTGCTCAAACCTCTCTCTCTAGATAGGTTTATAAATAGTGATTTTAGTACCTTGCTCTCATCTAGAGAGTGTTGGAAACTTTGGATAACTCTATAGTGGATCAAAGAGCTATAGAGTATATAGAAACTCCCTATTGCCAAGAGAATAATTGGAATAATCGTCACTACTCTTAGGTTATTTTTTATCTTCATTTAGCTTATCAACTCCATTCGTTATAAAGTTGCAACTCCTTCATTTGTTGGAAATAATTTCACTAGTACTAGGTTAATCATCTTTTTTGAAGCAGTGCATAAACTCTTTATGGTGATGATTATAGCATTTAAGCCTAAAAGATTAATAGTTAAACCCAAATTTTGCATTAGAGATTCACAACCTTTTGCAAATATTTGGCTATGAGCTTTTACAAATAATCATCAACTTAACCTCTTGGTTAAGCTCAAATTTTTTGCAAATACCCAAAATCAAAGCATTTACCAAATCTTTGCCAATTCTAATGCAAATTTGGGTTAAAGATTTTGCAGGAAGAGGTGAAGATATCCCCTTTAAAGAAAATATTCTTAATAAAATATTTCGAAAAGTAAATATATTGTCTATTATCCTCCGATATATCTTTTATCAAAACAGATCTTTGATCTCCTCTTTTTTCTCTAAATTCACCCTATCTTCAGTAGAGTTGTTTGATTCTGTTCCGTTTAGCTCATCAAAAATCATATCGAGCGTTTTTGCGAAAGATTTATGTGCTCTACTTTCATCCTTTTGGGTTTGAATCTTCATCTCGATCTCATCATGAGCATGAAAGAGCGCACCCTCTTTTTCCTCTTCGATCTTGATTTTCTGCTCCTGCTTATTTAGACTTATCGTTGGAGTAGCCACCTCTTGTGGTACAGTTTCACTTACATTTGGTCTACTATCACCGTTTGAGTCTATCTGTTCTAAGTCTATTTTGATTTGATTGATGATATCCGCTTTACTTTTCTGCTTTAGCTCCTCTTTTTTTGCAACACTCTCTTGCTCTATGGTACTAAAGATATTGATGTTGCCACTTCCGCTTTCTGGACTCTCTTTATCACCATCACTCTTGATAAAGTCGCTATTGAGACTAAAGTCTCGTTTCTCTTCTTCCACTCTCCCCTCTGCCATATTACCCTTTTTGAGTGACCACTCGCTCTCTTCTTCACTCTTCTCTTTGATAGATATTTGAGGCTCTACCTTTTTCTTGAGTACCGCTTGAGGCTCCTCATCAATCGCTTCACTTTTGCTTTCTTCCTCATCATTGAGATTTATTTTGAGAAAACTTAGATCTATACCGTTACTGTTTGTAGGTGTAGAAGGTTGTTCTTCTGCTTTTATCCCAAAGTCATCAGCTTGGAGATCACCGCTATGATCTTCATCCAATTTGATGTTGAGATTTTGAGTAGTATCGTTATGTTGCGCTTTACTGCTCTTATCTATCTCTAGTTTTATAGAAAAATCACCCACACTTTCAGTTCTCAAACGCTCCTCTTGAGTCTCATTTTCAATGCTATTACCAAAGAGAGGAGGCTTTATCTCTAGGTCATCGGTAGATAGGTTTTGACTATTGAGACTATCGGGTATATCGATCTCTAGTTCATCACTTGGCTCTTGTGTGGCTTTTGGTTCATCTTCACTCTTGATAAGGTTTATGGATAGATCAGGAGTAGTCTCTCTTTTCTCTTCATCCTCCTCTTGTGGGGCTACTGACGGATCGATGATCGAATTGAGTGAAAAGTTGCTTTTGGGTTGTTCTCTTTTGATATTTGGATTGACTTTACTGGCAATTTTGATAAATTGATCGGTGATAAGTCTTACACCGTAAAATTTAGTTACCCCTTCTAACTCTCTTGTTAAAAAGACCTCTTTGACCGTTATCTTGATCTCGACCTCTTCTCCACTTTTTAACTTGACGATCGCCTCTTTATTGGGAGCACCGCTATAGAGTATATAGTCAAGCCAAGAGAAGTTTTGAAAGTTATAGATATACCCCTCTTTTTGTACCAAAAGTTCAGAAAAATCGTTGTGTTGAGCCATAAAGTCCTGAATACTCTCATAGCCTAAAAAGCTCACTGTTTCATTGCTTACACCGATAAAGTTATAGTTTTGATCATAAAGTATCAAGATCGACCCCTTCGTTATTTAATATTTTTAATCTTTAATGCGATATTGGCACCGACGACTCGTTTAAGCTCCTCATAGGAAGCCTTTTGGATATTGCTAAAAGTCTCAAAATATTGCAAAAGTTTCTTGATTGATCCTTCACCAACACCTTTTGTTTTGAGAAGAGAGATCTTTTGATCTCTCCTTAGCTTCACCTTTTTGTGGTAATTTATCACAAATCTGTGAGCCTCATCTCTAATATTTTGTAAAAAGTGTAGCCTCTCATCGCTACTTGATAACCTAAGTGCACCATCTTTTGTATAGATGATATCTCTTGCCTTTCCTTTTGAGCGATTTGCTTTGTGATCAATCTTCTCTTTTGCAACTGCAACTATATCGACATTCGCACCTTTTTCTTTAACTATTTGAATAGCAAGTTTTAAAAGGGTCTCACCGCCGTCTATGACCATCAGATCCGGTGGCGGATTTGTTGAAAACTTCTCCACTCTTCTGCTAAGAAGCTCTCTCATCTGAGCATACTCATCTTTAGCCTCTAAATTGTAGTGTTTATACTCCTTTTTGATAAATGTTCCATCCCACTTGATCACCGCGCCGACTGTTGCTTCACCACCTAAGTGTGAATTGTCGTACCCCTCTATCACATAAGGCGTTTTTGATAGGTTGAGTAGCTTTTGGAGCTTTGTTAAAATCTCATCCGAACCTTTTTTCTCTTTTTTGATCAACTCTTTGGCATTTTGATACGCAAGTTCGGTGAGTCTCCTCTTTTGACCGATTTTCGGAACGGTTAGATTGACCTTTCTCTTAAACTTCTTCTCCAAAAATCTTTCGATACTCTCCATATCTTCAAACGCTTCATAGAGTAAGATATCCTTTAGTACTACCAGTTCATTTTGATAGTATGAGAGCAAAAATCTACGATAGAGTTCTGCTTTGTCAAAACCGCTTTGAGATTTGAAAACGGAGTGAGTACTGGAGACAACACGCCCGTCTCTGATAAAGATTCTGATTCCGCAAGCCTCTTTTTCACCGATATAGATCGCAAAAATATCATAATCCTCCAGTTTCGCTAAATCGATGTTGGAAACAGCGCTACTGCTCTTTATCTTCTCTATAGCATCTCTGATTCTCGCGGCATCTTCAAAGCGTAAAGTTGAGGCATACTCCTCCATCTTCTCTTGCAGTTTTGCCAGCAGACTCTTTTTGTTGTATAGAAGCTCCATCGCCTCATCTACAAGCTCTTTATACACCTCTTTACTCACTTTACCCTCGCAAGGCCCTAGGCATCTCTTGATCTGATAAAAGAGACATAGGGACTTTTTTTTGATATCTCCCTCTCTTTGTACTAAAGGAAATAGCTCATAGATGGAGTCTAGTATCTCTCTAGCGGCGGTAGAGAAGGGACCAAAGTATCTTATCTTTTTCCCCTTTACCACTTTCCTCGTGATTTTGAAACGGGGAAAATCTTCTGATAGATCGATATAGATATAGGGATAGGTTTTATCGTCTCTAAGAAGAATGTTATATTTTGGGTTTAACTGTTTGATGAGTGAGTTTTCAAGTATGAGAGCATCATGCTCACTATCGACGACGATATATGAGAGAGAGGCGGTTTCTAAGAGCATTTTGTGGATTCTAGGTGAAAGATTTGGTGCGGGTGAAAGCTTAGGTGTATAGCGAAAATAGCTTTTTACCCGTTTTTTGAGAGATTTTGCTTTTCCTACATAAAGTAGCTTTCCGTCACGATCGAAGTATTGATATACTCCTGGACTATCGGGAAGCTTTTTGATACGCTCTTGGAGGCTATTTTGATCCATTTTTGATGATCTTCCTTATCTCTTCAAACTTTTTTTGCAGATTACTATCTTTTGATAAGACCTTAAACTCTCCTCTAGCTCTCTCATCAAAGTGGTTATCACACGCATACTCAAAGAGCTCCTCTCTCTTCTTCTCTTTATATGTCACAAACGATTTGATTTCATTTATCTCAATATCTGCACAACTTTTATCAATATTTTTAATTTTATTTAATAAGCTTTTTATTAAATTGTGATTATAATCTATCTCCATTTTGATACCAGGGTGCTTGAGTGCGATAAAAAGCGTTCTCTTTTTTTGATAAACAAATGCGATATGCTGACGGAGATGTTTAGGAAGAACGGAGATAAGCTTTATGAAGCAAGCATGGGTTGAAAGTTTTTTAAATTGAGGTTTTTGTAAAAAATGAGTTTGAATAATCTCTTTAGCGCTGTTAAACTTTTTAGAATAGACTTTTTTCATATAGTTATTATACCATTTATCCTTTTTGTATATCTTGGTTGTGGTTATAAGGCTCCTCCGACATATAAAAACCAGAAGTTCAAAGATGTAAAAAGAGTAAATATATGATCTATGACGCTATTATCATCGGTTCAGGTGTTGCAGGCTTAAATGCGGCGGCAAACTTTCCAAACGATGCAAATGTACTCATTATCTGCAAAGAGAATTCGTGGGATTGCAATACCTTTTACGCCCAAGGAGGTGTGGCTGTTGCTGTTGACGAAGCTGATATTGCTTCACATATTCAAGATACCTTGAGTGCCGGTGCTGGATTGTGCGATGAAGAAGCGGTTGAGATTATGTGTAGAGACGGTAGAGAGGAGATCGCAAATCTCATAAAGAGAGGCATGGAGTTTGATAGAGATGAGAAAGGAAATCTACTCTATACAAAAGAGGCGGCACACTCTAGAAATCGAATACTTCACGCCGGAGGGGATGCGACGGGAAGAGAGCTTCACCACTTTTTGATGAGAGAAAATCCTCACCAACTTCTCTACCACTCGACGGTTACGGATCTACTGATAGAAGATGGTATCTGTCACGGAGTTCGAGTCTATAATGAGGTAGAAAACCGGTGTAAAAACTTTTATGCCAAGAGTGTGATCATCGCAAGCGGCGGTATAGGGAGTCTCTATGAGTACCATACCAATTCACGAACGATTGCGGGTGAGATCCAAGGGATTTGTATCGAGAAGGGGATTGAGCTTAGGGATATGGAGATGACACAGTTTCACCCGACAGTCTTTATCCATAATAAAGGTGCGAGAAAACAGCTACTGACCGAAGCGCTCAGAGGGGAGGGGGCTTATATCATCGATGAAAATGGCAAGCGCTTTCTCTTTGATTATGACGAGAGAGGAGAGCTGAGTCCTAGAAGTGTAGTTTCAAAAGCGATATTTGACTATAAAAGTAAAACCGGTTTAGAGGTATTTTTAAATTTTGATAACTTTGAGAAAGATTTTTTTAGGGAGCGCTTTCCGACGATCTACTTTAACTTAAAAGATATGGGCTTTGATCTTCCTAGAGACGATGTACCTATTTCACCCGCTTTTCACTACTGCATGGGCGGTATCACCACCGATCTAAACGGAAAAATTAAAGGGTGTGAAAATCTATACGCTGTGGGAGAGGTAGCATCCACAAGGGTTCACGGTGCAAATAGACTCGCTTCAAACTCCCTTCTTGAGGGTTTAGTCTTTTCAAAAAGGGCGGTAGAAGATATACAAAAAAGAGATATCTACTTTAAATTTAAAAAGTTTAATGATGAGTGTGAAGTGCTCTTTAAAGAGGGGGATAGAGAGATCAAAAATGAGCTAAGAGCTATTATGTGGGAGAGTGTCTCTATCGTAAGAAGCAGAAAGAAGCTAGAGGAGAGTTTGAGTAGAATCGATACTTTTTTGGAGGGGGATATCGGTAAAATGTTAAGACTTAGACTAAGATTATCAAGAAATATCATCGAAAGTGCGATATCTAGAGAAGAGTCTCTCGGGGCGCATACTATTACAGATTGAAAGGAAGAGAAAATGGTTAAAGTAGTTTTATTATTACTTGGTTTATTGAATTTTGTTTTTGCAAATGAATACGCTGCCGCTCAAGGAGCATTTGATTCACATACACTCACGACGAGTTGGGTGGGGATAGTCTCATTTATCATATTTTTAGTGGGATACTACTTTATAGCGACAGAAGAGAAGTATCATATCAATAAGGCAAAACCGGCACTTTTTGTCGGTACATTTTTGTTTATGCTGATCGGTTTTTACTTTAGTATAAACGGATTAAACCCCGAGCCGATCCATGAAGAGATCTCGCACCTTATTTTGGAGATAGCGGAAATCTTTTTCTTCCTGTTTGTCGCGATGACATATATAGAGACGCTGATAGAGAGAAATGTCTTTGAAGTGATGAAATATAATCTTATCTCAAAAGGGGCAAGCTATAAGAAGCTCTTTTGGCTTACAGGAACTTTGGCCTTTTTTATCTCTCCGGTAGCGGATAACTTAACGACAGCGTTGATACTCTCAACCGTTTTGATCACGATTGATAGAGAAAAAACAAGTTTCTTGGTACCGGGAGCTATCAATATAGTGGTAGCGGCAAATGCTGGCGGAGCATGGAGTCCGTTTGGAGATATTACCACATTGATGGCATGGACAGCTCAAAAAGCGGAGTTTTTAGAGTTTCTATTTCTCTTTCCTGCTTCATTTTTAGGATGGTGGCTAACGGCGTTTTTGCTTAGTCGTTATGTACCTGAAGGAAAACCACACTTCGATGCGGCTACAATGCCAAAACCTAAGCTTAAAGATGGAGCAAAAGTTGTGATATGGCTAGGGGTTGCAACGATCGCTTTTGCGGTTCTTGGACACCAATTTTTCCATATTCCGGCGATGTGGGGTATGATGTTTGGTCTCTCTTTACTAAAGCTTTATGCCTACTGGATGAAGAAAAAACCAAATCAAACTACCTTTGATATTTATGCGAGTATGAGACATATCGAAAATGACACACTCCTCTTTTTCTTCGGTATATTGGCTGCAGTCGGTGCGCTCCACTTTTTAGGATTTTTGAACTATATCACCAAACTCTACGAGATTATCGGAAATACGGCTGGAAACATTTCTGTTGGTTTTTTATCCGCGATCGTTGATAATGTTCCTGTGATGTCAGCTATTTTGAAAGCCAACCCCTCTATGGATTTAGCTCAATGGCTTCTTGTTACCTTAACTGCCGGAATAGGCGGTAGTTTGATAAGCTTCGGTAGTGCCGCAGGAGTAGGTGTGATGGGTAGAATGAAAGGGATCTATACCTTTAACTCACATATGAAGTATGCATGGACGATATTAGCAGGATATATATTATCACTCATCATATGGTATTTCCAATTTGAAGTATTTGGTTTATACTTACACAAATAACATTAGAGCCAACCCTCAACAAAAGGGTTAGTTCTATTTTTAAACCTCCCTTAAAGCTCTTTTAGAATACAATCCCCAAAAATTAGTACTAATGCAAGGAAATGTATGGATAGCGTACCTATTGTTGTGCTTGACTTTGGTTCTCAATATACCCAACTGATAGCAAGAAGGCTAAGAGAGAGCGGAATATATTGTGAAATTGTCCCCTATAATGAAAAGATTGAAAATATCAAAGCGAAAAATCCCAAAGGCTTAATTCTTAGCGGTGGACCCGCATCGGTATATGATAAAGATGCTTACCACCCCGATAGTGAGGTATTTGAGTTAGGACTACCGATACTCGGTATCTGCTACGGCATGCAGCTGATCACGCAGCACTTTGGAGGGGTGGTGATACCCTCTGATCACCATGAGTATGGAAAAGCTGAGCTTCACTATACCGAGAGTTGTGATCTCTTTAGCGACACGCCAGATCCGCAAATCGTCTGGATGAGCCATGCTGATAGGGTAGATATGTTGCCTGATGATTTTGAAAAAATAGCATACTCAGACAACTCACCCTACGCCGCTATCAGAAACAGTGAGGGGAGTATCTACGCATTGCAGTTTCACCCTGAAGTGTACCACACTGAGTATGGTGCGACGATACTGAAAAACTTCGCAAATAAGATTTGTGGTTGTGAGAGTAGTTGGGATATGGGCTCATTCGCAAAAGAGCAGATAGAGAAGATTAGAGCAAAGGTGGGTGACAAAAAAGTGCTTTGCGGTGTAAGCGGCGGAGTGGATAGCTCTGTCGTGGCAACGCTTTTGCATGAGGCGATTGGTGATCAACTGGTGGCAATCTTTGTCGATCACGGCTTACTGAGAGCAAATGAAGTGGAGCAGGTTCAAAAGATGTTTGAGTCTCACCATGTCAATCTCATCACAGTTGATGCGAGTGAAACCTTTTTGGAGAGATTAAAGGGTGTTACGGATCCTGAAGAGAAGAGAAAGATTATCGGTGAGACCTTTATCGAGGTGTTTGAAAATGAGGCTAAAAAGCATCAAGATATCTCATTTTTGGCTCAAGGAACACTCTATACGGATGTGATAGAGTCTGTTTCGGTTAAGGGACCGAGTAAAACGATAAAATCTCACCACAATGTAGGCGGATTGCCGGATTGGATGAATTTTGAGTTGATCGAGCCTCTGAGAGAAGTATTTAAGGATGAGGCGAGAAAGCTTGGATTAGAGCTTGGACTTCCGGAAGAGATGATCAAACGACACCCCTTTCCTGGTCCGGGATTGGCTATCAGAATCATGGGGGAAGTGACCAAAGATGCACTAGAGTTGGTTAAAAAGTCTGATGCGATTATGATAGAGGAGTTGAAGTCATACGGGTATTATGACAAAGTATGGCAAGCCTTTTGTGTCTTGTTAAATGTCCATAGTGTCGGTGTAATGGGTGATAATAGAACCTATGACAATACGATATGCGTAAGGATGGTGGAGAGTGTGGACGGTATGACCGCAACTTTTGCGAAGGTGCCGCACGAGCTTTTAAACAATATATCCAATCGTATCATCAATGAGGTAGAGGGGATCAATAGGGTTGTTTATGACATCACTTCTAAACCGCCTGGAACGATAGAATGGGAGTAAATTGATGAAGCGTTTTATAAAGTTAGTACTAACAATGGGGCTCTTTTTCGCTTCAACACAGGGCTTTTCAAATCAGGATGACATTGAAAAAATATATCAGTCGCTAAAACCTCAATATGAGTCTATGAGTAAGCTGAAAGAGGTAGCAAAAAAGGGAAAAACGATCAACTACATATCCGCCGCTTTGGCGCTAGTAATTTTTTTACTATTTGCGAAATTTTTTAAACTTTACGGTGTGATTGTCGCCCTTATGATGATAGCCGCCGGCTACTATGTCATAAATCGTGCAAACAGTGCACCCAAAACATATGAAACGCTCTTTAAGCAGAAGATCATCTCCCCCTTAAGTGGAGGATATCGATATACCCCCGATGCGATCACACTGCAAGATATCAAAAACTCAAAGATCTTTTTGCCGACAATCAAAAACTATACGATTGTCGATACCTATCGAAAGAGAAATATCAGTTTAGCGTATGTCGTTGCGATATTTTATACGAAAGAGAATGCATCGGTAGAGCGATTTAACGAAAATAAGTTTAACGGAATATTTATCAAGTTAGAGAAGCCGACAAAAAGTAACGGCGTTGTGATAAGTGACGCTTTTAGAGAGAAGGTTGCCGATATGGATATCGAATTTTCAACCTTTTTTGCTGATGCGAAGCGAGTAGGGAAGCGAGAAGGTTTTGATATTTACGGTGAGATACGCGATGAAGAGTTTGACAAAATTGTAAAACTTAGCGATAAAAGCGTAGCGATCTCTTTTACAAATGATGCGATCTATATCCTTCTTTATCGTATTGAAGACCCCTTAAAGGTGGATATTTTTAGGGAGTTCAATCGACAAGTTACACAAGAGTATGCTGAATTTTTCAAAATGGTTGACGAGGTTGTAGAGCTATTTGAGTGATATCATAGTACTCAATGATCGAATCTATGAAGGGGCTATCAATCTTCCCGTTATAACATTTAAATTTTATGATAAAAGTGTTACGTGTGATAGTTACGAAGCACTTGTTTTTACTTCGATCAACGGTGTAAAAGCGCTCAATAGGATCTCAAACAGTTGGCTTGATATACCCTCTTACGCTATCGGTGAAGCAACCTATCACTACTTGAAAAAAGTGGGTGCAAATGTTGTATATCGTGCAAAAAGCTCTTACGGGGATCACTTCGCAAAAGAGATCAAAGATCTATTAGAGGGTAAAAGGGTGCTCTTTTGCAGACCTTCCAAAGTCACTTCAAATCTCAACAACATTTTAAAAGCTAACGGGGTACTTTTGGATGAAATCATACTCTATGAGACGATCTGTGTCAACAACACGAAGACTCCACAGCCGAAATCCGGTTCAACCATTATATTCTCATCACCCTCTACGATAGAGTGCTTTTTTAAATATTTTAGTTGGGATAAGAGCTACAATGCCCTAGTACTAGGTACGAAAACCGCCTCTTTTATGCCGCCTCATGTTCGATATGAAATCTCTCCGCAACCCAATATAGAGGTAGCGATAAAATTTGCCAGAGATTTAAGTAAGAAAGGGTTATAATTATCATGCCTGGGGGATGCGATAACCACATTAACGAGGGTCTAACATAGTATGTATACTGGGAAGTCGTACGCCTCTCGGTGTGTGGAGATCTCGTTAAAGCTTTAAAAAAGCTAGAGTTCACCCCTAAAGAGAGGGTCACTCCCGATTTTTGGTCTAAAAGGGCCACTACAGATAGTGGGACGCTCCCTCGGGTAAATCAAAGAAAGTGACTTTATATGGATATTTTAGTAGTTGGAAGTGGTGGAAGAGAGTATTCTATCGGTTTAGCATTAAGTAAAGATGCAAATGTTGAAAAGTTATATTTTGCGCCGGGTAACGGTGCGACAGACACGCTTGGTGAAAATATCGATATAAAAGAACTTACGCAGTTGGCCGATTGGGCGAAAGAGAGGGGTATAGACCTGACTGTAGTAGGACATGAGGCGCCTTTAGTGGATGGGATAGTCGATATCTTTAAAGAGAGGGGTTTGGTCATTTTCGGTCCATCTAAAGAGGCTGCAAGGCTAGAGGGTTCGAAGGTCTATATGAAAAACTTTTTAAAAAAGTACCATATTCCGACGGCGGAATATATCGAAACTTCCTCTAAAGAGGAGGCAAATCGTTTTATCGAGCAATTAACTCCCCCCATCGTTGTGAAAGCTGACGGACTCTGTGCCGGCAAAGGGGTGATCATCGCGCAAAGCCAAGATGAGGCAAAAAGCACCGTTGAAGAGATGTTAAGCGGTGAAAAATTTGGAGAAGCCGGCAAGAGGGTGATTGTAGAAGAGTATCTAGATGGGTATGAACTAAGCATTTTTGCGATATGTGACGGTAAAGATTTTAAGCTATTGCCTGCGGCTCAAGATCACAAAAGACTACTAGATGGGGATCAGGGACCAAATACTGGCGGAATGGGGGCATACGCTCCAACTCCTCTCATAGATGACAAGCTTTATGAGAAGATCATAGAACAGGTGATCAAACCTACCCTTAAAGGTATGCAAGATGAGGGCACACCCTATGAGGGTGTTTTATTTATAGGTCTTATGATAGTAAACGGTGAACCAAAAGTATTGGAGTTTAATGTACGATTTGGAGACCCGGAGTGTGAGATATTGATGCCGCTTATCAATAGTAGTGTCGCGGATCTTCTCTACAAAGCGGCAACGAAAAAGTTAGATGAGATTGATATCAAGGTCGATAATAGATATTGTGTGGGTGTGGTGATGGCGAGTGAAAACTACCCTTATAGCAGTAGCAAGCCTGCTGAGATCATTATCGATGAGATAGTTGATGATGATTTAAGAGAGAACTCACACATCTCCTTTGCCGGTGTGACAAAAGAGGATGGCAAACTCTTTGCAAGCGGGGGAAGGGTATTGGTATGTGTCGGTCTCGGTGAGAGTATTCATGAGGCGAGAGAGAGGGCATATGACCTTTGCGGTCAGGTGCACTTTGTCGGTAAAAAATTTAGAAGAGATATAGCATATCAGGCGATTTGATGGATGAGGATAAGGTACTCAATACACTTCAGAGAGAGGGGCTTGCGCTAGCTTCTGTACAAAAAAGGGCAGTCGCTTTTTTTATAGATGATATGATCATATCACTACTTTTTGGTCTGATTTTTTATAAAGAGTTTAGTGCCTTAAGCGGTGATCCAATTGCTATGGTCAATTTTGTAAACGCTATCTTCCCATATGTGCTATTTGTAAAAATCTTATATCATACCGTTTTTGTCTATCTCTATGGAGCCACGCTTGGTAAAATGGCTCTAAAGATCAGGGTCATCGATATAGCCTATCTGGATACCCCCGACTTTATCACCGCACTCTCTAGAGCTTTAGTCAGAGTTGTAAGTGAGATGATTTTTTATTTAGGTTTTGTGTGGGCACTCTTTAATCAACTCAATCTCACTTGGCACGATAGAGTAGCCAAAACTTTGGTTGTAGATGCTTAGAATCTTTACTGCAATATTGCTACTGCTTTTGCATCTGGATGCAAAAGCTCCAAAAAAAGATAAATTTATACTTTATGCCAAAAAGATCACCAGCACAAATAGTGTGATAGAGGCAGAGGGTGATGTACTTCTCTACTCTAAAAAGTATACTTTTAGGGCAAATAGAGCTCTCTATCATAAAGCTACAAAAAGCATCGATCTTTTTGGTGATGTATACATCTCTGATGATCAGGGGAATATCACCCATCTCAACAAGACAAGCGTGAACTTAAACCGATATAGCTTCAATACAAAAAATCTCTTTATTTTTAACAGAGAGAGTGATATCTGGTTTCACAGTGATAATGTATCTTCCTCTAAAGATAGATATATCTTAAAAGGGTCAGCCCTTTCTTCTTGTGACAGGTTGGATCCGGACTGGATGATAGGCTTTACAAAGGGAGTATATAACAAAAAAGAGGAGTTTGTGCTCTTGAAAAATCCAACTTTTTATATCAAAAATAGAGCTGTACTCTATCTCCCCTGGTTCGCTTTTCCCACAGCCAAAGAGAGGAAGAGCGGTTTTTTAAAGCCGATTTTTGGATTTGAGAGTCGGGAAAATATATTTTTCGTCATGCCCTATTTTATCGCATCTCATGAAAATTGGGATCTAGAGCTTGATCCTCAGATCAGGTTAAATAGAGGGCAAGGGCTTTATGCGACATTGAGATTTATGGATAGTCGGCGCTCCGGAGGAGTGCTCAATGTTGGATTTTTTAATGATAAAAAGCGTTATAAAAGAAAGCACAATCTCAAAAACATCACCCATTATGGGTTAAATTTTCAATATTTCAACGCATATCTTTTAGATAAAAAGGGTACATTTCTAGAAAAAGATAGCTTTAAAGACGGCTTACTAGCAGATATTACCTACCTCAATGATATCGACTATATTAACCTCAATCACAAAAACAGAGGGGCAACCTCCAAGCTTGCCACTTCAAAGATTAACTATGTACTCTTTAATGACAATCACTTTTTTGGTCTCTATAATAAATACTTTATCGATACTGAGAAAAGCTCCAACTCCGATACCCTTCAAACCCTACCTTCATTGGAGTATCACTACTTTTCACATAGGTTTAAGATACCAAATATCCTATACTCCTTTGATTATAAATTTAAAAACAACTATAGAAAAAGTGGATTAAATGCAAGGCAGCAGGAGTTTTTGTTGCCCATTACATTTTCAAAAGCACTTTTTGGGGAGTATCTCAATTTTCAGATATCTGAAAATCTCTACTACTCAAAAGTGAACTATTCAAATGAAACTGTAACGAAAGATTATGCCGACTATTTTAGTAATTACCATAAATTTGAACTATCCTCTGATCTTACAAAAAGATTTGACACTTTTATTCACAATATTCAACTTTATAGCAGCTTCGTGGTACCTAGCAAAGAGAAGAGAAGCGGTTATTTTGCAGACTTTATTCCCTTTAACTTAGAGACTAAAAATCTCTCACTCAAACTCAATGAGTATTTCTACCACTTTGACGGATTTAACTTTCTCACACATAGAATGGTGCAACTCTTTTATGACGATGAGAGATTTTATAAATATGGAGACTTAGAAAATCAAATTATCTACTACCCTACAAAAGATATCAAACTTGATAATACGATATTCTATTCACATAAGTTTCATAGAGTTAAAAAGTTACAAAGTAGTCTGGATTATAGAACAAAGCGATACTACTTTACGATAAATCATACTTATGAATATAAAGAGAATGATAAAGATACCAACTTCCTCGCTTCCTCTTTTGGTGCAAAGATTGATAGAGTTTATGATATATTTGGATCTTTAGATTACAACTTGGAAGATAAGTTTACCAAAGAGTGGACGGTAGGTTGGAGAATGCAAAAAAAGTGTTGGGAATATATGTTTCGATATAAAGAGAGTGTAACACCAAATTTAACGAGTAAAGGTGCAGAGTCTCTTATAAAAAGAGGAGTTTTGCTTTCTGTTAGTTTTCATCCTTTTGGAGGTGTAAAATATGAATACAATAGAGAGAGCATACTCACTTCTACTGAGGAGTTAAGAGATGAATAATGAACTGAAGGTTGGTATATTTACCTTTATAGCAATGATATTTCTATTCTTTTTAACGACTCAAGTCGGCAGTTTTAAGAACCTGTCTAGAGAAGGGTATGAAATCGTATCCTATTTAGATAATGCTGCCGGTCTTGAAGAAAACTCAAAAGTGAAGGCAAACGGTATCAATATAGGGTATATCAAAAAGCTAACTATCAATGGAGATAGAATAAAAACAACACTTTTTATCGATAAGGGAGTTAAGATACCCAAAGATTCGGTTCTTTCTCCTATGCAAGAGTCGATGTTAGGTGGAAAATATGCTCAGATCAAACTTGGATCAGAAGATCAATTTTTAAAAAGCGGAGATGAGATAAAAAGTTCTAAAGGTTTAGCAACGATTAATGAAGCGAGTGACTCCATTGCAAAAGCGGCAAATGAATTTAAAAACTTTATCAAAGATTTTAATGATGTATTTGATGATAGATCAAGGCAGAGTCTCAAAAATACCTTTGCAAATCTTGAGGCGATCACACATGAGTTAAGAGAGTTTACAAAATTAAATAAACTTAATCAAACAGCCGAGAACTTCAACAATATGGCAAAGAGTATCACAAGTACAAGTGATAAATTTGCTAAAACCGCCACATTGATCAATGAGAGGCTTCCGCAAATCATGGCAAATCTCGATAGTTTGATGAGAGATCTCAAAGCGACAAGTAAAGAGCTTAGAGGTAAAATACCGCTTTTAGCTCAAAAGTTTGCTCAAATCGGCGATGATATAGATAGCTTGATCAAAGAGAATAGAACCTCTATTCATAACACGATAAAATCTGCGGACAACTTCTTCAGTAGCGGAGAGAAAACCTTTAGTAAGGTAGATGATCTACTTGCTACGATCGATAAAGTACAACTACAAGTTGCTATGTATGGTGAGTGGATGGAGAGGGATAAGTATGCAAAGGGTCATATGACGCTGGATTATAAACCCAGTGATACAAAAAGTTATCAATTTGATATAGTTGGTATGGATGATTATAGTAGACTTGGAGAGGATGGTAGGGTGATAGAGCCTAAAAAGCATGAGAAGAGTAAGCTCTTAGTGTCGGCTCAGATAGCAAAAAGGCTTGGAGATGCAAAGCTTAGAGCGGGACTTATTGAGAGTACTTTTGGAGCAGGATTGGATTATTATATGTTTGGAGATAGGCTAAAAACTTCGCTTGATCTCTATGATATGAATGCACAAAATGATGTCAGAGGCGATAAGATGCATGCGAAATTTTCCGCTAGATGGACACTCTTGAAGCATCTTGATATTTATGGTGGAGTTGATAACTTTTTAAATAGTGATATTTCAAATACATTTCTCGGTATGGGTGTTAGATTTTATGATGATGATCTAAAAACGCTTATCATCTCTCAGGGCGTAACCGGACTGGCTAAGTGAAAAAGGTTGACAGAGAGTTGATATTATGGGCATTGGAAGTTTTAGAGATGCCTGTTTTCGTATCGCTAAACGATATAAAAAAACAGTATAGAAAGCTATCCAAAAAGTATCATCCCGATCTTAATGAAAGTAGTAGTAAAATAAGAGATATAAACCAAGCGTATGAGATTTTGACCAACTATATTCAAAATTTTCGTTTTACATTTAGTGAAGAAGAGATAAAGAGACAATTTCCTGAAAGTGATTATGCAGACAAATATAGAATCTAACAACTTTATTTTTAGCAACCGACTAGATGGTGCTCAAAACCTTTTAGAAGAGTTGCCAAAAGATAAACTCAAACAGAGTGATTGGGTCATTTTAGCACTCTCAAGAGGAGGCATAGTTATCGCTCAAGAGTTGTCAAAGGCACTTGAGATAGATTTTGATGTTTTTATCATTTCAGCAATCTACGCCCCTCAAAATGATGAGTGTGAGATCGCTATGATTAGTGAAACGAAGGATATCTTGATAAACAGTGCCTTGGCTGATTCATTTGGTATAAGTAAAGACTTTATCTATGATGAGGCACAAAAGATCTACTTTGCAAAGGTGATACTCGATATTTCATGGCTTAGAGCTACGCTTCCTTTATCGGAGTTAAAAGGCAAAAAGGTTTTGCTTATTGATGAGGGTTGTGAGACCGGCTTTAGAGTGATGTGTGCTATCAAGTCGGTACTAAATATAGGAGTAGCAAAAGTCTCAATTGCTACTCCGGTAATGCCGGAAGATCTCTATCATGATCTAGAGTTGATCGTCGATAATGTTTACTGTCCTAAAAAGATAGATAATTTTACGGCTACTAGAGACTATTATCATGAGTTGGAAAAACCGAAAAAGAGTGAGATAAAAAAACTATTAGAAGAGAGTAGATACTATTTACCATTTAAAAAGGAGAGAGGCGATGAGTAGCCAAGTTGAGATAGAGTTAAATAATAAGTGTGAAATCTATGAGATAGATAAAGTTGCAAAGCAGGCTAACGGCGCCGTGCTATTGAGAGAGAAAGATGCCGTAGTACTAGCGACGGTAGTCTTTGAAGATAAGCCGGTAGAAGAGGACTTTATGCCTCTTACCGTTCAATATGTAGAAAAAGCGTATGCTGTATCGAAAATCCCTGGCGGTTTTATCAAGAGGGAGAGCAGACCGAGTGATTTTGAGACACTGACCTCTAGAATCATAGATAGAAGTATAAGACCTCTCTTTCCAAAAGGGTTTAACTATCCGACTCAGATAACGGTTATGGTACTTAGCGGGGATTATAGCGTTGATCTCCAAACGATGGCTACAAATGCGGCTTCAGCCGCACTATATCTCTCAGATCTTCCGATAGAGAGGGCTGTTGCTTCAGTTCGAGTTGCAAAAATTGACGGTGAATATGTGATAAATCCCGATCTTGAAAAATTAGAAGAGAGTACGCTTGATATGCTTGTGAGTGGAAGCGGTAAAGATCTCTTGATGATAGAGATGATGGTCAAAGGTGATGAAGAGAGTGATGAGATGAATGAGCTAAGCAGTGATGAGACTGTTGAAGCGCTCTCATTAGCCTCCGAGGCTATAGAGAGTGCGAGCAAGGCTTATGAGAGTAGGTTCTCTCCCTATAAAAAAGAGGTGGTAGAACTGGAGTTTGCTGTCGTTCAAGAATCCGATGAGATATATAACTACATCAAAGATATCTATAAAGAGGAAGTATATGACGCTATCAATCGCATGGCAAAGAGTGAGAGAGCCGGAGAGCTTAAAAAGATAGCGCATAAGATTGCCCTGACGCATGATGAGTGGTCTGTAGAGGAGATTGAACCGGTAGTTGATAAATATAAGCGAGAGATTGTGCGGGAGATGATACTCAAGGAGAGAAAAAGAGCCGATGGAAGAGGGTTGAAAGACATCAGAGATATCTCTATAGAGACAAACCTCCTTCCATCTGTTCACAGCTCCGCACTCTTTACGAGAGGTCAAACACAAGTATTGGTAGCTTTAACTCTGGGTGGCGCAAAAGATGCACAATCATACGATACCCTGATGCATAGAGAGACGCAGTATGAAAACTTTATGGTTCACTATAACTTCCCCGGATTTTCAGTCGGAGAGGCTTCTCCCCTAAAAGCACCTGCAAGAAGAGAGCTTGGACACGGCAATCTAGCTAAAAGAGCGCTGCAATCCTCTATCAGTCTATCAAAGGGTGAGACGGTTCGGCTTGTTGCTGAAGTTTTGGAATCAAACGGTTCATCATCGATGGCTACCGTTTGCGGCGGCTCTCTTGCGCTTAAGGCGGCAAATCTCAATGTAAAAAAGCTTGTTGCGGGTGTGGCTATGGGACTTGTGGTTGAAGGTAGCGAATATGCTATTTTGACTGATATTATGGGTCTTGAGGATCATGACGGAGATATGGATTTCAAAGTAGCCGGAACGAGAGACGGGATAACCGCTTTGCAGATGGATATAAAGCTGGGAGGCATCGATAAGCAGATACTCCAAGAGGCGCTATATCAAGCGGATGAGGCGAGAAATTATATACTAGATTTGATGGAGGAAGCCGCAAGTATGATAGAGTTAAATAGTGCACTTCCCTCTAAGTCTATCTTTACGATTGACCCTTCAACCTTTGGAGCGATTATTGGACAAGCCGGTAAAAATATTAAAGAGATGATAGAGAAGTTTGATGTAACGATCGACTTGGATAGAGATAGCGGTGAAGTGAAAATTGAGGGTAGAAGTGAAAATGTTGAAGCGGCAACCGCTCACATAAAGCAGGTCTCAAAAGATGAGAGTGAGAGAAGAGGGGAGAAAAAAGTAGCTCCAACTTTTAAAGAGGGGCAGGTTTTTGACGGTAAAGTTGAGAGGATAGCTGATTTTGGCGCTTTTGTCTCTTTACCAGGAGGCGTTGACGGACTTTTGCACATCTCAAAACTTTCAGATGAGAGAGTTGATGATGTTAGAGATGTGCTAAGTGAGGGAGATATGGTAAAAGTCAAGATTCTTTCTCAAAAGGGAAATAAGGTAGAGTTGGCACTTGTTGAGAAACTTTAAGGATTTTTTGCTAAAATCTTAATCTCTTAGTGATAAGTAGGGATACGCAAGCCGAACGGACTAAGAGAAGAAAAATTTTTTAGGAGTATTTGATGAAAAAGGTTCTATTTTTGATCTTTGCACTTACAACAGCTGCATTTGCAGGTGAGGGTTCCGGAAGTGATATGATTAAAGCATACTCAGTGGTTGCCGCAGGTGTCGGTCTTGGTCTTGCTGCACTTGGAGGAGCGATTGGTATGGGTCATACTGCTGCTGCTACTATTGCCGGTACTGCAAGAAACCCAGGTCTTGGCGGTAAACTTATGACAACGATGTTTATCGCTCTAGCGATGATCGAGGCTCAAGTTATCTATGCGCTTGTTATTGCACTCATTGCACTATACGCAAATCCATTTTTAGGATAGGCGAATGAGGATCTGGTCAGGGCTTAACTTTTAATTTTTGAAAAAGTTAAAAGTTAAGCCCTGACCCCTATTTAAGCGATCGTGGTGGAATTGGTAGACACGCTATCTTGAGGGGGTAGTGCCAACAGGCGTGGGGGTTCAAATCCCCCCGATCGCACCATTAATCTTCTACTTTTTAACTTCCGATTTATCGACAATATTGTACAATCAACAAACATTTTTTAAAGGGCATTTTATGGAAAATATCCAAGAGGTTTTAAAGTCTCACAAACTCACCAATTTAGATTATGAGCATATAAAAAAGATACTCAAAAGAGAGCCGAATCTATTAGAGATAGGTATATTTAGCGCTATGTGGAGTGAGCACTGCTCCTATAAGTCGAGCAAAAAGTATCTAAGAGGGTTTCCTACCGAAGCTCCTTGGGTGATACAGGGTCCAGGAGAGAATGCCGGGGTGATCGATATCGGTGATGGATTGGCAGCAGTATTTAAGATGGAGAGTCATAACCATCCAAGCTTTATAGAGCCCTATCAAGGTGCCGCAACGGGAGTAGGTGGGATACTTAGAGATGTTTTTACCATGGGTGCTAGACCGGTAGCAAACCTCAATGCCTTGAGATTTGGTGAGATCACCAAAGATGATGATATAAGCCGTCATCAGAGATATTTAGTACGAGGAGTGGTAGCCGGAATCGGGGATTACGGTAACTGTATGGGTGTACCGACTATCGGCGGTGAGACATTTTTTGACGCTTCCTATAATGGAAATATCTTGGTAAATGCCTTTACACTCGGCATCGCAAAGCGTGATGAGATATTTTACGGTAGAGCCGAGGGTGTAGGAAATCCGGTGATCTATGTAGGTAGTAAAACCGGACGAGACGGTCTAGGTGGAGCGGTGATGAGTAGTGATAGCTTCAACGAAGAGAGCAAATCACTTAGACCTACCGTTCAAGTGGGTGACCCGTTTACCGAGAAGCTTTTGCTAGAGGCGTGTTTGGAGCTATTTAAGCATGATTATATTGTCGGTATCCAAGATATGGGTGCGGCGGGACTCACTTCAAGTAGCTTTGAGATGGCTGGAAGAAGCGGTTCTGGAATGATCATGCATCTTGATAAGGTTCCTGCAAGAGAAGAGGGGATGACCCCTTATGAATTTATGTTAAGCGAGTCCCAAGAGAGGATGCTTATTTGTGCTAAAAAAGGGTTTGAAGATAAGGTAGTTGAGATATTCCACAAGTGGGATTTGGATGCGGAGATCATCGGAGAGGTGACTGATAGCGGTGAGATGGAGCTCTTTTGGCATGGTGAGAAGGTAGCTCAGATACCGATAGAGCCGATAACGGAAGAGGCACCCGTTCTTGATAGACCTATAGAAAAACCAAAATATCTTGAGAGCGTAAATAAAAAGAGTGTCGATGATTTTGAGAGGATAGATAATGGGGTAGCTTTTGATAAGCTCTTTTCATCGATGGAGGTGGTCGATAAGGCGTGGATCTATGAGCAGTATGACTCAATGGTACAGACAAATACCGTCAAAGCTCCTGGCTCACTCGATGCCAGTGTGATACGCATAAAAGAGAGTGGTAAGGCGATAGCGATAAGTAGCGACTGTAATCCAAGGTATTGTTATATCGATCCAAAGTTGGGTGCGGCGGCTGCGGTGATGGAGAGCGGTAGAAATGTAGCGATGAGTGGAGCGAGACCACTTGCTATAACCGATTGCTTAAACTATGGAAATCCTGAAAATCCTGAGATCATGTGGCAGTTTGCGATGGGCTGTGAAGGTATCAAAGAGGCGTGTAGAGCCTTAAACACCCCTGTAGTTAGCGGGAATGTCTCTCTCTATAATGAGACCGAGGGTGAGTCGGTATTTCCTACTCCATCTATCGCTATGGTTGGAGTCAATGAGGATGCCAATAAAACTTTACCTTCATATTTTCAAAAGAGCGGGAGTAGTATCTATCTGCTAGGGGAGATAGGAAGCGATTTTGGTGGAAGTCTCTATATAAAAGCGCTTTTTGATGAAGTTGTCGGCAAGATGGCTGATATTGATTTTCAAAAAGAGCTTAAACTTTGGGATTTTGTTATCGAAGCAAACAGAAAAGATCTACTACTAAGCTCTAAAGATATCAATGTCGGCGGTTTGGCTATCGCACTTGCTAAGATGTCGGTGAAGTCCGGTATCGGAGTAGAGGCGAAGATAGCGTTAAACGATAGCAGGGATATTTTTAGCGAAACTCCAAGCTGTGCCATAGTAGAAGTAGAGGATAGTGAGAGTTTTGAGAAGTTTGCTAAAGAGTTTGGCATAAAAGTTACAAAACTAGGTAGTACTAACTCTTGTACTAAGTTTATCTGTAATGATGTTGAGAGAGATTTAGGTCAACTAAAAGATGTCTATTTTGGTGAGTTTGTCAGAGTAGTGGAGAGGGATATCTAGTACTAACCAAAGGGTACCTCTCAAATCTATATGGGCACCTAGGGTTATTAGAGGTGCCCATATGAATCAGGAGTAAAATAAGTTCAAAATTTTGCTCCTAGATGATAAAGATTTTTTTTTCAATCTACAAGCTCTATCTGATGATCGAGATGACTACTAGAGGAATAAACAAAAGTATATCTTAATAGTTTAACTAATATTAATATTTAAGCTAGTTTTATATAAAAAAAGATAAAAATAAGTTTACTAATTTAGAGATAAAAGAGCCGAAGTGACTTTCACGAACAAGAGTATTACTTACAAAGAGCAAACTTTTAGAATAGTGCTTTTTATATTGTTTACGGTTGCGATTGCTTCAATGGGTATATATGCCAACGATACAACTATTGTAATATCCAATCTAATTGTAGTGATTTTTTTGGGATTTTTCTTTTTTTACCAGCTGCTTTATGATGTGAAAAGTTACCATATCAACTTAGTTTGGGTCTCCTATGCCCTCTTTTTTATCTTTTCGATCGCTTCTATTTTTTGGACGATAGAGCCTCAAAACACTCTCTTTACTCTAAAGAGAATTTTTATGATATTGGTGATTGGGTTGGTAATATACAATATCTTGAAAATATATCAAATGTATGACGCACTTTATATCGGGATGATGATCGGTGGATTTTACAATTTCTATCTTGCGCTCACCTCTCTTGGAGAGTATCATGCTGGTGAGCGTTTTTCAGGTGCTTTTGAGTTGCCGACTGCACTTGGAACTTATATGATGCTGGCAATAATGGCTGCTGTACTATTTCTACAAAAAAGAAGAGTCTTTTGGCTTAGATGGGTTAGTTATCTATTTATCGCCACATCGTTTTTTGTGATTGTGCTTAGTATCTCAAGGGCATCGATGGTTTTATCATTTGTGGTGATTCTTCTCTTTTTCTACCAATCTATCAAAGATAAAAAGGTGAGGAGAGATATCTATATTTTGCTCTTTCTCATTGCCGTGGGTCTTATCTACTTTGTAGATTTTAAAGATATTGTTGAGTACTACAATAAAATTGTAGATAGGGTACTAGGATTGATAGGGGCTACCGGTTCAGGATACAGAGATGATAGTACGACTGAAAGGATGAGACTTGCTAAACTGGCTTTTGAAGTATATGCTAGTCATCCCTTTTTGGGTACCGGCTTGGATAGTTTGCGTGGACACTTGATAGCGGATCTGCATTCACATAATACATTCTTAGAGCTATTAGGTGGTGTCGGACCTCTTGGAATGATTTTATACTTTTTGCTCTACTACTATTTGATCAAAAAGATCATTGCGATGCCACATTCATGGTTAAGAACTTACCTGCTTCTTTTTACGATATTGTTGCTTATTAGAAATCTTACGGGTATTACTTATAACAATAAGCTCTATATCTTTTATGCTTTTCTTTTTAGTGCACTTGCAGAGGATAGCACAAAGAAAATAGTGGTAAAACAATAGTTACAAAGTAATATAATATTTAATATATTATTAAGGTTAAATTTCATAGTATAGTTGTAGTTTTTTTAAGGAGCCGTTTTGGAACTAAAATATGAGGGCAATAATGTTGATTTGGGAAAGTTTTTTAAAACCTTTAAAAAATATAAGTTGCTCAACCTTTTGATTATTCTCTCATTTATATTATTGGGTCTTTTATACTATCTGCTATCGACCAAAAAATATGAGACATACTTTACGGTTCAGATCAAAGATATACCGGCTGAACTAAGAAGAGATCTTTTTGGAAATATGGTAAGTACCGCATCGACTGCGGATATAGAGAGTGAAAAAGATATCGTCCAATCAGATTTTATACTGGCTAAATCTCTCCTAAGTGTGGGTAAAGAGGTTAGATACTTTAATGAAGATGGTTTGAAAAAATTTGAGTTTTATAAAAATGCACCCTTTACGATAGAAAATTTGAGAGTGAAAAATAGAAAAATTTACGGCAAAAAGATAGAGATCGATGATTTAGGGGAGAGATTTAGGCTCCATATCAAATCCTCAATCATAGGTAAATTACTAAAAAGGGAAAAGTTAGAGGATTTTAGCAAGATTTACAGATATGGTGAGCCGGTTAGTACTAAAGATGTTGAGTTTATAGTACAGAAAAGAAGAAACTTTAAAGGTGAAAAAGATAGTTTTATCTTATCCTCTATTGAAGCACTTGTGAAAGATTCGAAAAAAAATTTGAAGGTAACAACCGCCTCTAAAGATTCACAAGTCTTAAAGGTTATCTATCAAGATAATATCGCAAGAAGAGCGAAAGATTTCTTAGATGCGATGCTTCACAACTATCTGAACTTTAGTACAAAAGTGGAGTCAAAAGAGAAATTGAAACAGCTTAGTTTTGTGGACAATAAGCTGGGAGATATACAAAAAGAGCTTGAGAGATCTGAAGAGAACCTAGCAAGATTTAAATCATCACACAATATTAGTGATATCGCTACCCAAAAAGAGGAGTTGGTCAGAAGAATAGGTGAATTAAAAAACCAACTCATTGAACTTGAAGGGGCTTATGAGAGTATCCATAGGATCAATAGAGAGATTAACAAGGGAAACTATTCAATCATCAGTGCTCTAGGTGGTGATTATCCGGTACTAAATACTTTGATAGAAAATATCGAGGAGCTAAAAACCAGAAGAGATGAGCTTTTGGCAAACTATACGACAAAGCATCCTGAGGTAGTAAGTATCACAAGAAGTATAAGCAATATAAAACGATCAATAAAAAGTGTTGCAAAAGGTATAGAGTCTACTGTACTACATAGAAAAAATATTACTCAAAGCTCTCTAAACGAGGCGCAACAAAAATTAAAAGAGATGCCTATCTTAGATAAAGATTTAGTGAGACATAGAAGAGTTTTTGAGGTGAAAAACAATATCTACAACTATCTACTTGAGAAGAAGTCTGAACTCTCTATTGAAAATGCGGCACTCTCAACCAATAAGGTTGTACTTGATTACCCAAGATTAAAACATGAGGCAGCTAATTTTAAATTACCGTTTGTGTTACTATTCTCTACACTCTTAGGTATGATCGCAGCATTTTTACATACTGTCTTTAGAGTGAGAACGCAAAAAGAGGTAGAAAATGAAAATGATATTAGAGTGTTAAGTTCACTGCCGATATTAAGTACGCTTCCCTATGTATCTGCAACGCAAGAGTCACTTAATCTCATTAGAAATCCAAATTCAGCACTTAGTGAAGCATTTAGGGTTTTGCGTGAGAAGTTAAATTACATCAAAATAGCCAATGAATCCAAAGTTGTTTTGATAAGCTCGATAGATCGCTATGCAGGAAAAAGTGTGATTGCGGCAGGATTAGCTTCTGCGATAGGTATGAGCGGTAAAAAATGTGTCGTTTTATCTATGGATTTTCGAAATCCTACACTCCATAAAAAGTTTGGTCTACCAAATAAGAGGGGTGTGAGTGAACTTTTACTAAAAGATGCTCCTTTAGAAACCGTGCTCTGGGTACATAATAAATATAAAAACTTAAATATCATCACTTCAGGTACGAAACCGCTCTATCCTGCTGAAGTGGTTGCATCTCATAAGGTCGAAGAGATCATTGAAGCGTTGAGAAAAGAGTTTGAGTATATTATTATCGACACTCCTCCTGTCGCACTCTATGCCGATACATTGAGTCTCTTTAAGTATGCAGATATATCACTCTTTGTGGTTCGATCTTCTCTATCACAAAAGGAGTCTATCGCTGCATTAGAAGATATGGTCAAAGAGCTTAGGATCGAAAATAGTTATATCATTTTAAATGCCAAGGCAGAGCAGTTAAATCATACAAAAAAGAGCTTATCATTTAACAGAACAAATCTTCTAAGGGCATAACTCACTCTCTAATGAGTGCGCTTTTTGTCATATTTGCCGAGTGAATGATAGTGGTGTGATATTTCCTGGAGAAGTAGCGAAGTAACAGCCATTGGAGTGTCGGCTCTATAGAGGGCGTAAACCAAGCATTATTGCTAATAGCGATCATATATTTTGGATTGCCCACAAACAGCTCATCTCGCGTCGCTTCATAGCAGATGGCATTTCTATATATCTCTCCCTTTATCTCTATATCGCTTGGTTTGGAAGCGGCGATATAATCCTCCGCACCGTTATAGATGATTTTGTTGATAAATTTTGAGATAAATCTCGGTAACGGTACCTCCTCACCAAAGGGGACTAACACCACCTTATTTGCCACAAGAAAGCGACCATCATCAAAGTAGTAGGTGGAGTTGAATGAATCTTTTCCGTCATAATAGAGCGCTCCCGTTACGATGGTGATCTTTTTAGAGAGTTTAGATAACCTCTCCATCAAATAGGGCTCCATATTTAAAAATAGTGCAAAAGCACTCTCACTTAGTACCACGATATCATAATTTTTAGATATGGCATCATGGATGATCTGAAAATTCTCTTTGATGCTGATCGGCTTATATGACTCTAACCACTTCTTATCCTGAGGCGTTTTTAGAGCACTTATGTAGATATTTGCGTTTGGCATAGGAGAGGGTGTGCGATTGAATTCAAGCGCAAATAGCATCAAAAGTGGTGCAAGATATTTTATCTTTCCCTTTAGTGTTAAAAAGAGTGCGATAGAGATTAAAATCATTTCAAACTGCCACCATTTGATTCCAAATATCGAATCGATTAAAGAGGCTTGCGGTATAAACCAGTTGAAGTTTAAAGGTTGTATATAGCTAAAGAGAGAAAAAAGTAGAGCTCTCACAATAGGCGTAAAAAAGCCAAGTAGATTGAAGATGATTCCGTATGAAGCTCCTATTCCAAGAAGCATCAACGGTATTAAATATACTAAATCATAATATCGAAATGAGAGTGCTATCCAGTAAAACCACAAAAGTCCGATAAAAAATCCGCTCCAAAAAAGTTCCGCTCTATTTTGTGAAAGTATTTGATAAAAGGAGAGTATCGCTGAAATAGTTGTTACTATTTTTAAGATAGTGAGATTTTCTACGCCAAAATAGTGTAAATAAATAAAGAGAGAGAGAAGCAAAGCGGTTAAAAAGCCTTTTGTTATATAAGTAGTGTTAAAATATCCCTTAAAATTTTTTATACTAAAGGATTTGTATGCAGGGTCAAGGAAATATTTTAGCATCGATTT
>JALWLO010000130.1:0-3318 GCA_027084135.1 Campylobacterales bacterium
AACAATCTCCTGCACTGTATAACAGAAGTGACAAAATACGCTATATCAAATACGGTGCATTTGTCAGCGAAGCATCTATCGACAATCAATGTTATAAATGTAACGGCGGTATCGATTTTTCCGAAATCAGGTTGTATAGAAAGTCACATATAAAAAAGAACTAGCATTGAGTATTTAAAAATAATAAATATATTTAAAGTAGAATAAACATTGAAGAGGAGGTAATGATGTCTCAATATATATCGCAAAAAGAGAAGGGAAAAAAGTTTTACAAAAAGTTCAACAAAGAGTTTAAGGAGTTTGTTTGGAGGCGGCTCACAAACTATGATAGAGAGGAGCTCTGTGCACGCTTTATGTTGATAAAAGAGAAGCCTACTTTCAAAGATGTTTTGAAACATTTTGAAACCAAGGTACCTCCTCGCTCCTTTTGTATAGCTGCGGTAGCCAGACTCGAAACTCCTAATGAAAAAGCTTATAAGCTGATAGATAAAAACCCCGTTGTAGAGCTCTTTAAAAATCTCATCGTTTATGATTTGGATAAATGGGGCGCAAGAAGGTTGGAAAATGAAAAGTATATAGGTATTCTCGATCAAAACAAAAATCCTTTGAGTGATGAGAAAAAGATCCACTTCGAGTATCTGCTAAGATGTAGCTTATCTCTAAGTTTTCCGGAGAAACAGAGGATATTTATCGAAGCTCCGGGATTAAGCATGTTTCAGATAGATAGTTTGATAAAAGTCTTTGAAGAGGAGTTGGATAAATGGTACACAAGTGACAGTAGAGTGCAAAAAGCAGATCTGCAAAACCTCGTAACCAAAAGAGAAAAGGAGTGGGAAAAGCTGGTAGAGATAGGAATAAAATATCACGATATCGAACTTGACAAATTTTACCATCCGACACCAAAAGCGATAGTGAAAATGGTAAAAAAGTATGTCAAAGGTCAAGATAGCGCGGTCGAGTCTTTGGCAAATGCATTCTATTATCAACATAAAATCGCTCGAAAATCGACCAAACTCTATAACACCGATCTTTTAGGGAGAATCGAACCGTTACTGTTAGTCGGTCCAACCGGTAGCGGAAAAAGTTTTCTTGTGAAGAAGATGGCTGAAACGATAGATCTACCCTTTGTATCGGTCGATGCCTCATCGATGGTAAGTGTAGGGATAAAGGGATACAATACCAATGATGCACTCAAAGATCTCATCAGAAAAAGCAACTATAGAGTAGAAGAGGCACAAAACGGCATCATCTACTTTGATGAGATCGACAAACTACTGGTACACCACGACGGTCGTTCGATACTCTCACAACTGCTTCGTATCATCGAGGGTAGTACAATCTTTATAGAGAAAAATAACCATAGCGAAGAGAGGGAGTTCGAAACGATCAAGTCGATCGACACAACACACATCTTCTTTATACTCGGCGGTTCATTTGAGATGCAAAACAGAGCTTCAAGCGGCTTCATAAAGCAAAAGAGACACTTTGCGAGCAGATATGATTTTGAAGATGCAGGCATACCGAAAGAGCTTATAGGTAGGATTGAAGATGTGATCGTTTTAAATAAGCTAAGTAGAGATGATTTGAGAGATATCCTCCTCCACTCCAAAGAGTCACCGTTAAAAAAGTATCAAAAGTTACTCTCCCTCAACGATAAAGAGTTAGTACTAGAAGATGATACGCTAAATAAAATCATCGATGAAGCGGCAGAGAGCCCCTATGGCGCAAGAACACTCAATGCCTTACTCAAAAACTATCTCAAAGAGCAACTCTTTGAGGCACCGTCTGTGAACGAATTAATATAAACTTAATAGTTTTTGGATTATAATAATCTAAAAACTATTAAAGGGCAAATATGTTTATTGATAGAGAAGATCGATTAGAGCTTTTAAATAGCGAATATAAAGCGAAGGGTTTTAAATTAACCGTCATATACGGCAGACAACGGATAGGAAAAACCGCTCTCATCAAAGAGTATATCAAAGATAAAGATGCGATCTATTTTCTAGTGACTTTAGAGTCACTGCCGATTTTGATCGATAGATTTAAAACGATGATTGCCGACTACTTTGATGACGATTTTCTAAGAACTATCGAAATAAGTGACATCAAAGACCTATTTCTCTATATCACGAAACAAAAATTAAATCGAAAATTCATCATCATTATAGATGAGTTTCAATATCTAAGTAAACTGGACAGTTCGATACCTTCACAGTTTCAATATATCGTAGATGAGATCGTTGCAAACTCCAATATCCACTTGATCTTATGCGGATCTATCATTTCGATGATGTATTCACAGACGCTATCTTACAATTCTCCGTTATACGGCAGAAGAAGTAGTGCTATTAAGTTAGAGCCTTTAAAGCCGAGATATCTAAAACAGTTCTTCCCAAATAAAAGTGAAAATGAGTTAATAGAGATCTATGCAGTACTAGGAGGTGTGCCGAAATATCTAAAGATATTTAGAGATAGCGATGATATTTTTAGGGCAATTGAAACAAATATCTTAACCCCGTCATCATATCTCTATGATGAACCAAAATTTCTACTTCAAAATGAGATCAACGAACCTGTTACATACTTCTCTATCATAGAGGCGATAGCGATGGGTGAGCATAAACTTGGCAACATTGCCTCAAAGATAGGGAAAAATGTCCAGAATATCACCTCATTTATCAATAAGTTGATAGAGTTGGATATCATTTACAAAGAGGTTCCCATCACACAAAAAGATCCACATAAAAGCAAAAAGGGGCTCTACTTTATAAAGGATAACTTTTTTAGATTTTGGTTTAGCTTTGTACTAGGTAACAAAAGCTATTTGGAACTTGAAAACTATGAGTATGTGTTACATAAAATAAAAACAAATTTTAATGGATTTGTAGCGAAAACATACGAAAATTTGGCAATCGAATTTACATTAAAGAAGCACAAGCTCCTAAAGTGCGGTAGATGGTGGAACGGTAAAAATGAGATAGATATTGTCGGTGTCGGTAGCGACTATCTCATAGTAGGTGAGTGTAAATACTCAAACAAAAAAGTGGGTATAGATATACTTGAAGCGTTAAAAGATAAAGCTACCATGATAGATAGCGATTTACCCGTCAAAAAATATCTACTCTTTTCCAAAAGCGGCTTTACTGAAAAATTGATAGAGAGTGCAAAAAATAGTGAAGAGGTTGAGTTAGTTGATTCGATCTTGTAAGAAATATGGTGACAAGGGAGGGACTTGAACCCTCGACCTCCGGCTTATGAGACCAGCGCTCTCACCAGCTGAGCTACCTTGCCTTAAAATAAGGCTAAGATTTTATC
>JALWLO010000130.1:3328-9419 GCA_027084135.1 Campylobacterales bacterium
GTATTAGATAAATAATCTTTAGTCTTTAGTACTAAAGTTTTATGAAAAATTTTCTTAAAGGTATTGACAAATGAAATAAATTGTTGTAAAATTGCAACGCTAATTAAAATATAAGACAACTATCTTTATAAACCCAAATTTTGCATTAAAAGGTGCATCAGATGTGTTGATGCTCGGTGTGTAGGGGTGTTGAAGGAAAACGCAGGCGCATACGGAGCATGCGTCGAGGCTTTACTTCAATCGCCCATGCCGCCGATCATCAATGCAGATGATGTATCGGCTAATGCAAGTTTTGGGATAATGATATACTAAAGAAGGAGGGAGAAGATGGCAACATTTAAGCCGCTAGGGCAAAGAGTCTTAGTAAAGAGAGAAGAGGAGACAAGCAAAACCGAAAGCGGAATTATCATACCAGATAATGCAAAAGAGAAGCCGTTAGTGGGAAAAGTTGAAGCGATTAGCAGTGAAGTAGAAGAGGATGGAGAGGTAAAAGTCGGAGATAGAGTAATGTTCGCTAAATACTCCGGAACAGAGCTTACGCTTGACGGAAAGGAGTACTTAGTACTAAACATCGATGATATTCTTGGAATTTTAAGTTAATATAGAGGAGGAGAAGAGATGGCAGCAAAAGAGATTCACTTTTCAGATAGTGCAAGAAATAGACTATTTGAAGGAGTTAAAAAGTTAAATGATGCGGTAAAAGTTACGATGGGACCAAAGGGTAGAAATGTCCTCATCCAAAAGAGTTTTGGAGCACCACATATCACAAAAGACGGTGTTTCAGTCGCAAGAGAGATCGAGCTTGAAGATACGATAGAGAACATGGGTGTCCAACTGGTAAAAGAGGTATCCAACAAAACCGCTGATGAGGCGGGTGACGGTACTACTACTGCTACGGTACTCGCTCACGCAATCTTTAAAGAGGGGCTTAGAAACATCACAGCGGGAGCAAACCCTATCGAAGTCAAAAGAGGTATGGATAAAGCGGCTGAAGCGATCATCGCCGAGCTAAAATCTATGGCAAAAGATATCAAAGATAAGACTGAGATTGCACAAGTTGCATCTATCTCGGCAAACTCTGACACAAAGATCGGAGATCTGATAGCCGAAGCGATGGATAAAGTTGGAAAAGATGGAGTTATCACCGTCGAAGAGGCAAAAGGTATCGAGGATGAGCTAGATGTCGTTGAGGGTATGCAGTTTGATAGAGGGTATCTCTCTCCATACTTTGTAACAGATACAGAGAAGATGGAGGTAAACCTCACAAATCCATACATCTTGCTCTATGATAAGAAGATATCCAACCTAAAAGATATCTTACCGATCCTTGAGCAGATACAAAAATCAAACAGACCTCTCTTGATCATCGCCGAAGATATCGAGGGTGAGGCACTTGCGACACTTGTTGTCAATAAATTAAGAGGTATCTTAAATATCGCTGCGGTTAAAGCTCCGGGATTTGGAGATAGAAGAAAAGCGATGCTTGAAGATATAGCTATCTTGACAGGCGGACAAGTGATAAGCGAAGAGCTTGGAAGAACACTTGAGAGTGCCACTATGGAGGATCTCGGACAAGCCGGAAGCGTGGTGATCGATAAAGACAACACTACAATCGTTGACGGTGCCGGAGATAAAGCAAACATCGATGCAAGAGTCGCGCAGATCAGAAAGCAGATCGAAGAGACCTCTAGCGACTATGATAGAGAGAAGCTTCAAGAGAGACTTGCGAAACTTAGCGGCGGTGTAGCTGTTATTAAAGTTGGTGCTGCGACTGAGACTGAGATGAAAGAGAAGAAAGATAGAGTCGATGATGCGCTAAGCGCTACTAAAGCCGCAGTTGAGGAAGGTATAGTTGTAGGTGGCGGTGCCGCACTTCTCAAAGCGAGCAAAAAAGTTTCTCTAGAGCTTGAGGGAGATGAGGCTATCGGAGCTGAGATCGTAAAAAGAGCGCTTAGTGCTCCTATCAAACAGATAGCGCAAAATGCCGGATATGACGCCGGAGTTGTTGCAAACAATGTAGCTGAAAACAGCGATGAGAACTATGGATTTAACGCTGCAACCGGAGAGTATGTAGATATGATCAAAGCAGGTATCATAGATCCGGTTAAAGTTGAGAGAATCGCACTCCAAAATGCGGTAAGCGTTTCAAGCCTGCTTCTTACAACTGAGGCTACAGTAAGCGAGATAAAAGAGGATAAACCGGCGGCACCGGCAATGCCTGACATGGGCGGAATGGGAGGAATGGGCGGTATGATGTAATACCTCCCCCTTCCCTATTTTTTTAGGTTAGTACTAACCCTTAGTACTAAAGCTTCTTCCCTCTCTTAAACTTTCAATACAAAAATCCTAAGAGCCAAAGCTCTAAAGTTAAATGTTTGATCTTTTGTGTATTACAAACAACATAATCATTTAAATTTGTTGCTTCCACATCACATAATCGCACTTGTAATGATAAACTATCACAAATGCGTTGATACTCGATTCCGATGATCTACCAGTGGTTGAAAAATTTAAGAAAATCCATAATTTATATCCAAATGTTATAATTTCTCTAATCTATCTCCTAAAATGTTAGAAATAGTGTATACAATCTTTTGGAGTGCTTGATGAAAACATTTCTCTTTTACCTTTTGCTTCTAGCTTTTTTGTATTGGTTATATACAAAAAAGGTGAAACAAAATAGAGTAAAATTTATCCAAAACTACCCATTTCCTAAAACGATCTTTGAAAAGGTCAAAGAGAGATATCCTCATCTGAGTGATAAAGATATACAACTGGTTGAGAGAGGATTGAGAGATTACTTCCTTATCGCACTTTATAGCAAAGGGGAAATGGTAACGATGCCTTCAAAAGTAGTCGATGAAGCGTGGCATAATTTTATACTTTTTACAAAGCTTTACACAAATTTTTGCGACAAAGCCCTTGGGAGATTTCTGCACCATATTCCGCCTGCTGCTATGGAGAGTAAGTCCATAGAGGAGAGGGGCTTAAAGCGGGCATGGGAGTTATCCTGTAAAATTGCCGATATGGATCCTGGCTATGCATATAAACTACCGCTTCTCTTTTCTATAGACTCCGATCTTAAGATAGAGGATGGCTTGACTTACTCACTAAAGACTATGCAATCAAAATCTAAAAGCAAACTTTCTAATAGTAGCAGTAGTTGTGGTAGCTGTAGCAGTTGCAGTAGCTGTAGCAGTTGCGGTGGCGGATGTGGTGGTGGTTAAGATACTTTAGTACTAAATTTTAAAATCACATACTTGTTTATCGTTTTTTACATATATTAAAAGGGTCTCGACTAGTTTAGAGGTTCTTTCCTAAAGATTTTTAACAACAATTTGTATAAATCTTCACCTCTATGATTGAACCTGAACTCACACTCTTTAAGATGTGTACTAAAATGAGGATTTTTGTAGATACAAATATTTTTTTGGATATTACCTTAAATAGAGAAGGTGTTCAAGAGGCATTGATCGTTTTAAAGCGGTGAAACATAGAGTGGTGGAAGGGATTATTTCCGATATCGCTATATTAAATTCTCCCCCTTACTGCTTTATCCCCAGCAATGCATCTATCATCCGATCAACTGTTGTCAATACTTTGGCGTTTGCCTGATAGGCTGTTTGATACTTCATTAGATTTACCAACTCCTCATCCATATCCACGCCGCTTACTGAGTTAAACTGCGCCTCTACGCTTTTATGTAAGACTTCAGCGGCATCATATCTATGACCGGCATTTGCGGCATCGCTTGCGATATCACTCGTAAGTGCCCTATAAAATCCCTCAACCGTATCACGCTTTTTGTTTCCATAGGGCAGATCAAACTGCACCTCTTGAAACTGAAACGCCACCATTTTGTTTGCCACGTCATTATTGCCATCTATCGGCTTACCGTAGGCTCTGATCCTGCCCGGCTCTCTAGCTAGTGCGACATTCAAATCGATATCTTTCGCACTACTTCCGTCAAAAAATCGATGCACTCCGGTGAGTCCCGCTATATTCGTACCGTGATCCTCGATCGCTACGCTATAGCCTGAACTTTTAGGATTGATAGATAACTGCCCGTTAACAAAAGTGGCTTCAAAGAAATCATCAAAGTCATTACTGCCGTCATTATCGCCGTTATCATCTTTGATCCGGTTTATCTTCTCAACAAGGCTGTTTTTCTCCGTTGCACTCGGATCGTTGAAGATCGTTTGATCATCGATCTCAATTTGCCTTCTTGCGACTTCGTTACCGTTTTGATCATAAACGATCAGATCGAAACTCCCCTCATTCAAGCCGTCCACATCTACCAACTTGACTCCGTCATTCACACCATCCGGAAAATTTGCCACAATCTGCTCTTGCGGAGAGTGGGCATAGATAGAGTTGACTCCCTCTATCAACCCTTTTGAAAAGGAGTCTAACGAGTCTATATACTCTTGTATCTTTGAGTTTGTCGCATGCCCTTTCTCATCTACCCCGTCACCTCTAAGGGCTATGATCGCCCCTACTCTGCCGCTCTTTATCTTGGGAGTCAAGTCCACTTTTCTTCGATCTTGATCCATAAAGTAAACATTGGTAAGCTTGCCGTTCTCACTTCCGGCACTTGCTTGTAGATAGAGCGGATGGTAGGAGGCACCGTCTACGATATTGTGCCCGGCGATATTGATGTTGTAGTCTTTACCCTGATCGGTAAGTGCCCTATCTACGGAGTTGTCGCTTCTTAGTTTACCCTTAAATACCGTCGCATCGATAAGCTTAGTTAGTCTCATCTCAAGCTCATCTCTTCTATCCCTTAGATCGTTGGCATTGGCTTCATAGGTACTCTCGACTCTATTGATATCTTTATTGATGTCGGCTATCTGCTTTGCGATGCTATTGACCTCATCCACTGCCATCACAAGCTGCTCGTCTAGTCTATCTTGAAGCCCCACAAGCTGCTCTCTCGTCTCTTTGATATCGTGTGCGAGTGTCGAGGTGGTTTGTGCCAAGATAACCTTTTGGGCTGAGTCATTCGGATACTGGGCGACATCGCTCCAAGAGCTAAAAAATTTTGTCAAATCATTGGCAATCGCGCTCTCTTGCAGATCCGGAAAGTAGTTTGTCACCTCTTGGAGTGTCTCCTTTAAAAATTGGTGATGCTCCATCTTTGCTGAGGAGTTTTTAAGTCTAGCATAGACAAACTCATCATGGATTCGATTGATCGTCTCTACTCTGACACCGCTTCCGCTATCTCCCGGTATCGAGTGTAGAGGCGGATTTACCTGCTGATTGATTCTCTGTCCCGTATATCCCGGTGTATTGACATTGGAGATATTGTGAGAGGTGGTGTTGATACCGCTTTGGGAGGCGTTTAAGCCGCTATAACCGATATGAAGTCCGTCAAATATGCCCATTATGCACTCACCTTCATCAACGCTGCTGGTAGAGGATTGGTTTTGTGATACCCATTATTGTCAAACTTAAACATATTGGACAAGAGTGAAGTATAAAACTCATTGAGCGAAACGACGAGGAGGGAGCACTGCCTATTGACCTCTTTGAGTTCTAGAAGTTTGGCTTTAAATTGCTCTAAGAGTTCTCTCTCCTCCTGCTCCAATACCTCCTCAAGAGGTGCATCGGCAAGTGTTGTCAACTCCTGTAGAGAAGCGTTGAGTTTACTCTTGATCGTTTCAAAATTCGCCACTGCACTTTTTTTGAGCAGATCTCTCTCTGCAAGCGCATCATGCTTCATCTCTTTGATCAGCGCGATATCTTCTCTGGTTAGCTCGATAACTCTATTGAGAGTTTTGATCGCCTCTTGAAGTAAACTTTTTACCATCTCTACTTCCTGCCTTTTTTAGGGTTCTTTTATAGACTATACATCATTCATAGAAGAGAAAGAGAGGATAAAATTTCTTAAAAGAAATTTGAAGGACTACCTGTAGGTAATTCAAAAATTTATTTTAAGAAAGGTTGTTCTCTATCTCTCTTCCCTTTAGGCTTTCCAAGTTTGCTTATATGCTTTGTTGCAACTCCTCAACTATGCTTTGGCATAGCCTTTGTCGTTGCGCCTCGCCTTTAAACAAACTTGGAAAGCTATGAACAATGTATTGTCTGTAAA
>JALWLO010000131.1 GCA_027084135.1 Campylobacterales bacterium
CAAATACTTCATCTGTTTTCATCGAACAGTACCTCCTCTACAAAAGTTTTGGAGTCATCTCCGTAGTGCAGCCATACCGAGACATCTTCCGTGGCTATCTCTTCATCAAAATAAAAATGCACATCCCTCTTGGAGGCGACATAGCGTGTAAGCCTATAGTATCTGTCATATACATCGCAATCGCCTATCGCTTTGGAGCGCATATGTGGGCGGATGTCATATGCTTTTACTCTCCACGAGGCTCTCTCCAGCCTATCTTGCAGGCTTTTGGCATCTGTATGGCTGAGAGCTTTTACGTGAGGCAAAAAGCGTGTATGTCCATAGATATGACGCAGGGTATCCCAGCTCTGAAAGCCCCGTTTATCCTCCGGGATGGCGTATGTTTCGATGAAGTCCGGCTCTCTATTGAAGCCGTTTTGGTTGAGCCACCGCATGGTGGGTACCCTGCAAATATCCCATGCCCGCTTCATCGGTGCAACACTCTGGGCGATATGGGATGCAGATGTTTCAAGGGCAGCAGCAAGCTTTTTGCGTCCTCGCTTTCTGTCGGCATCGGCATCCGTTGCTAACTTCTGTGCAAGTGCTTCCAAAAAGTCTGCTAAGTTGTCATAGTACAGATCACCCACACGCTGGGCAAGCTCACGGTTCTCCAGCCCTACCCCTTTGACCGTCGAGGTATGTTTGAAGTGGTCTCCTGCGGCAAAGAACTTTCGTATAGTCTCAAAATGCCTCTCTATCCCATCAAAACTGTGGTTTCCACCCTCCTCTATGATCATATTGCAGCCATCATACTTCTCTACCGCTTCACAGTAATCGAGCAGCTCATCGCCTTTTTGCAGCAGTACCAAAAACTTGTGTTGATACGTATCGATATCGCTCCCGTACTTCTGAAGCATCTCAAGATGGGTTTTGTTCCATGCAAAATAGCTATTGTCATAAAAGTTGGGTGCCTCCCCCAAAGCTCTTGTAAGTGTTTTGAGAGGATAGACAGATGGGTTGATAAGCACCACCCTTTTCACCTGCCTCTTTTGTGCCAGATAGGCAGCGTAGTACCCTCCCAAAGATGATCCGATGAGAGAGACCTCGCTTGGGTAAGCATCGATGAGTTCCTCAAGTGTCCTGATGGCAAGCTCGGGGACATACGAGAGCGAAGGTGCGATATAGGGCTCACCGATAGACGCAAAATAGTCCCGAAACGCCTTCGCTTTACTCCCCTCTCCGCTGCCGCCAAAACCGTGTATGTAGATGATCATCTCACCCTCCCCTTTTTACTATCGATTATCTAAAGATAGTGTAGCGAAGTTTTTTTGAATATTTTGGATGGAGAAAAATTTTTAAATTTTTTGAAAATGTGACGCGTTTGTGACGGGGATGTGGTAGAATTGAGTTTAAGGAACCCGAAGGTTATCTCCTTACTTTCTATTGATTTTGAAACTTTTTTTGGTTTTAAGGTTGGTTAAAATAGGGGGAAGTAAAAATTTGACTATTTCAAAGAAAGAGATAAAGGACAAACATGACAAAATTTTTAATATTTTTATTGATTGTAGGCGGGCTATATTTTACATGGGTTGGAATGACTGCTAAATCAGCCCTTTATACAGGATGTATGAGTAGCTACAATAATGATGATGCATGTACTTGTTTTTCTAACAAAATTATAGATACTCTAGGTGGACCTACTTTAACAGGATTCAATATTTATACACAAGAAGAATTAGTCGATAATCTTGCCACCGAAAGCCTTAAAGCATGTAGTTTATCAAAAACTGATTTAGTTATAGAGGCTATCAAAAAAGAAGTTATGAATAAATTTTTAAAAAACAAATAACAAAGTTACGAGATCAAGACTATTTTGTAAACATTTTGTTCCCCTAATATAACACTATCTCGTTAAGCGTATAAGCATCCAATGCTTAACAGACCAAAATCACAAGATATGGAGCTCCAAAATGAAGAAAAAACTTAGTCTACTTGTCATGGTTTGGGCTGTGACTTTTTGCAACGTTGTAGTTGCCGCCGACTATCATGAATATCTGAAAAAGGCAATGAATACTCTCTCAAAAGAAGATGCTTATAACGCTATCCCTTATCTCGATCTGGCAATGGAAAATGCTAATGGCTCAGTCGAGCCGTACG
>JALWLO010000132.1 GCA_027084135.1 Campylobacterales bacterium
TTGGGACTCTTTTGAGTTGTTTACTGAGTTGAGATGGGATATCTGCGTAAACTCAAGCTCGAGTTCATCCTCCATCTCCTCGATCTCTTTGACAAAACTTTGATAGGTAGGATGCTCTTGTTGCAAGAGTGACTCAATCAGTGAGTAGTTTCTCTCTATGATACCTTTTACATTATCACTTATCTTCTCCAAATCTGTCTCGAAATCCTTGAACATATTCTCCCTTTTTCACCTTTTTTTCTTTAGTACTAACTATATCGACCAAATATGAGCTTAGTACTAAAATTTAGTACTATCTTCTATATCTCATATAGACATCTCTCAGTCTAAACAGATGTTTTTTGATGTAGTCTTGGCTTAGTCTGTTTCTGTTTAAAAAGTCACTCTCTATGTCAAACTCTCTATACGGCTTGATCAAACCTCCCGGCTCGAGAGTGTTTCGACCATCTTCATCCTGCACAGTCGTACGCAGACTGTAAGTAAAGTTCTTTCTCCCCTTTAGCTGAACAAATGTATCTTTGATCTTTCTTGGAGTGAGGGGTATCTCAAATCTGATACCGATATAGTTTTCATCCGCATTTTGGTAGAAAAAACCGACAGCCGTATCTCCGAAAAATCGTTTTGCCATGAGTTCGAAACCTTTGTCGTCATTGAGATATTTACCGACTGTACCTTGGAATAGGGTGTCAAATCTGTCATAGTAGTAGCTGTATGTCGCATAATAGATATCTCTTCGTTGTCTAAGTTTATAGTCATATCCAACTAGCCACTTCTTCTCTTTGGTCTCTAAATATGTATATTTGAGACTAAGCGTATGGTTTTGGTGAGAGTAGGTGAGGTTGTCCATAAAGGCGTAATAGTCCCCAAGCATACCTATACTAGCGATGTTTATAAAGTCTTTGTAAGTATCGCTTCTATGAAGCAGGAGACTTTTTATCTTTTTGCCCTCATAAGCATAGGCATACGCTCCTCCAGCCTTTAGGTCATCGCTTCTAAATGCCGGAATATCTCCAAAAAATGTTAGATCAAACCCTTTGTAGAGATTCCAGTGAGCGCCTATCCTAAGTGAAACGAGATAGTCAAGTACCCCTACTTCTGTACCTACAAAGGTTTTAAGTCCAGGATATGCGATGATGCGTGTCTTTAGATAGCTTGGGTTTGCCCCTTTTATGTCAAGCTCACTGTCCCAAAACTCCGGTGCACTAACTTGCAGGGAGTTTTTAAACGCAAGCAAACTCCCCTGGTCTAAATCAAACAAAAACTTCTTATACGCTTGAAGGTCTCCTGAAATCTTCTTTACCTTTTGATTGCTTCGTTTGATGACAACTTCAAACTTTTTATACGGAAGCTCAAGTGCCGCCATCTCTCCCAGTACCATACCGAGAGCGTCAAGTTCGTTGTGGTCAAAGACATTGTTTTCATAAGCTACATAGATAGTCTCACCTCTATCAGCGATGTCGATATTTTCCAAACCGACTGCTACGAGTTTGTCTTTTAGGTCATATAGAGCTTTATTATCTTTAGTACTAGCTTTATCTGCTAGTACTAACGGTTTACTCTGGTAGTTAGTACTAAGAGCTATAGGGGATGCAGAGTAGTGATCATCTCCCAACTCCATTTTGAGATTTACCCCAAAGCTAAATCTTTGACTATCATCAGTTAGATTTGCTTTAGCAAGAAGTGATAGATCAACATAATCTGAAAGATAGTTAGGGGTATTTAACCGGATACCAGCTTGAAGGTCTGATGAGTCATACTCACCCATGAGGGTCAGCCAGTCGGTAGCCTTAAGCTCCATAGAGCCAAACGCTCCGTCAAGAAGGTTGATAGAGTCTATACCATAACCGACTGATGCTCGAAGAAAACCGAGCTGTTTAGTAGCTACAATGTATTTGGCATCATAATGGTCTGCTTGACCGCCTAGGTCTTGGACCCCTATGGCGATTTTTGGCAGATATGGGTGATAGAGGGGTATTTGGTACTTGAATGAAGCGGAGAGATCCCTCACAACCCATTGACCGTGCCAGTGAGTATAGGGTCTGTTTTTATCCTCTATATTTGCAAGTCTTCCTATAACTTCAAGATTTGGTAAAAGTCCAAAGTTAACGATATATTGGTCTGCTCTATAG
>JALWLO010000133.1 GCA_027084135.1 Campylobacterales bacterium
CATCGCAAAATCGAAGAAACTGGGTGTTGGCATTGTTCACTCTCCTTCTCTTTCTATGTTACTTTATTTTAACATTTATTGGTTGGTTTTTCAGAGGACTCAATTATCATAAATTGAGATATAAAGATTTTCTCGTATTAATCTATATAATAGTTTCAATTTACTAAATAATGTCCATAAGAGACCTAAAATAGCTGTATATAGAGCCATATGTCTATAACGCTCATCTGATGGATCAGCTTCAGGTATTAAATTGATACTTATACCCCATATAAATAATATCAATAATGCAATCCTTGAAGTTAATTCAGCTTTAAGCAAGTAGTCATTTTTTATCATAATCGGCTCTTTATCATAGTCTCTGTCGATATCTTTACTATCTACCCTCATCACGCCACCTCTCTTCTTCGATAACCGATATTGTTTGCATAATCTCTATGACAAGCAAGCCAACTGTTTCTATTCAAAAGCTCCTTAGTACTAAAGCTGTTTCTTACTGTGAGGTTGTTGGCTTGGGTGATGTTGAAGGTTTGGTTGTTGATTTGGATCTTTTGGGCTTGGGTTGTTTTGGTAATGAGTTCTACATACTCTTTCTCTTTTTTTAGTGTATTTATTTTTATCTCTGCTTCTTTTGTTTTGCTATTGTATTTGATGAAGTCTGCCAAAGTATTTGGAGCATTTCTGACGGTTGTTATTTGTCTATATCTTTGATATTGAGGAAACACTCTTTTACAGAAATTTGGATCATCTTTTACGCTTTGAGCTATAAACTCTTCCTTTGTAACTGTTCCATATATTTCAGGAGAGTAGAAGTCAAAGTTTTCAATTTCGTTAATTCCGTCATATACTGTTTTGTATAAAAAGTCTTTAGCTTTTCCGCCTAAATATGTCGTAGCTGCAACTGCTGCACCAACACCTGCAATAGTAACCCATACTGGAGCTGTTGCAACTCCAGTTACAGCTAAAGCTGCACCAATTAATACCTCCGTTACAACATAGTCGACTGCTGCTCCACCAATAAAATACACCACTCCATCCGCTGCTATTGTTGAAGCTATAACTTTTCCTGGATTATCAGGGTCTTTAGCCAAATTAACTGTTATATCAACTACGGTTCCTGCACCCAATCCAATTCTACCAACATATTTTCCAGCTTGTTTATCCCCAAGTTTTCCTATTAAGCCTGAAGTCGCATCAAAATATACACCAGGTATATTTTGGATATACTCACTTCCATTTAAATCAATATTATTTCCCATCATTTTCTCCTTTTAACTGTATTAACTTTCTTTTTGCATCTCTTATGTTTTGTATTTTTAAATGGTGATTATTGGAAAATCTTTCTAAAAAATCTATCATATTTTGATAATATTTTGTATTAGTATCCAAACATGAAATTAATAGTTTACTTTTTCTATATAATCTCAATGATACAGACCCCCACTCAACGCCACCACCGCTATATCTATAATAAATATCTTCTAAAGCTACTTTTTTACCAGAAAATGTAATTAGATTATTATTTGTGATATAAAAACCCTTGTTGACAATAGTTTTAAAATCTATAGTGGTCCATCCAATAAAAATAACTAACAAAAAACCAACTACAAAAAAACTTTCAAAGTTATATTGATGTAATCTTAAAAAATAGTGATTAGACAAACCTATAAGTAAAATAAGAAGCAAAAAAAACCTAATCAAAATCCAATTTGTCCAACAATCATACTCATACAATATCTCTTCACCGTCAATATACTTTTTTCCATTATTTTCAACTATTTCCACTTTCTCTCTTCCCATCACGCCACCCTTCTTCCCATATAGTCTATATTGTTTGCATAATCTCTATGACAAATAAACCAACTATTTCTCTTCAAAAGCTCTTTAGTACTAAATCCGTTTCTTTGTGCTATCTGTGAGAGTGTATCACCGCTTTGTACTGTGTAGATACCTCTTGATCCTAAGTCTAATTTTTCTCTTGGTTTTATGATGATATGTGTGAGCAAAAGAGATACTGCGGGGATATCATCTATGGCATTTCTTACTGTGAGGTTGTTGGCTTGGGTGATGTTGAAGGTTTGGTTGTTGATTTGGATCTGTTTGAACTTTAAAAATAGCACAATTTATCTACCTTTTTTCATTATATTTGTATTTTTATATCGTCTTTTAAATAGGTTTATTTAAATTATACCTTTTTGCATCCAAACACCTGTGATGTTGAGTGTAGTGAGTAGTTAAATTTATGCTATAATCATATTAATCTTTTTAGATTGATAAAGGTAGGTTATGACAAAAGAGGCGATTTTAGAGTTTTTGGCTAAAAAAAGAGTTTTTTTGAAAAAAGGTATGGAGTAAAAAAGATTGCTCTTTTTGGTAACTATGCACGAGATGAAGCAACAAGCAGTAGCGATATAGACATTATTGTGGATATGCCCTCCTCCTTTGAAAACTATTTTGATCTAAAATATTATCTTGAAGAGCATTTGAACATGAAGGTTGACTTAGTTAATAGAGAAAAATATACGAGCCTTTATCAAAGATAGAATAGAACAAGAGTTAATGTACGTATAGAAGAGAGCCCGGTTTTTATATAGTTGATATTTTTCAAATCGCTAAGAGGAAGCCCCCTCTTAGCAGTAGTCCGCCAACAACCCGCTCTTTAGCTGTTTGTATGTCTCTTCGCCGACAAGTTCTCTCACGATGCTCAGAGCGAAGCAGATAGCGGTGCCGGGTCCTCTGGAGGTGAGGACATTCTCATCCACGACAACATTTTGTGCATCTGTCCACTTCTCTTTGCCTATCTGCTCCTCATAGCTTGGGTAGCAGGTGTATCTGTTTTTTATCACTCCGGCTTCCGCCAGCGCCATCGGTGCGGCACAGATAGCCCCTACTCTCTTGCCTTTGCTGTCAAACTCTTTTAAGAGTGCTTGAACTTTTGGACTCTCTTTGAGGTGAACGGCATTGTCGTGTCCGCCCGGTAAGACTATCATGTCAAAATCATCTGCCAAGACGCTATCTATCGTCGTATCGGTCAAGATCGTGATACCGTTTGCTCCGTGTACCTCTCTATCTCTCTCAAGAGAGGCACTTACCACCTCTATGCCCCCTCTTCTCATCACATCGATAAGAGAAACCGCCTCTATCTCCTCAAAACCGTCAGATATAGGAACCAATACACTTGCCATCATAACCTCCTCTTTACCTTAACTTGGGTTTATTTTACCTTCTCAAGATACTCACCCTTGGCGGTATCGACTCTGATAGTATCCCCCTCGAGTATATGAAACGGCACTTGCACAACCGCCCCGCTTTCAAGTGTGGCAGGTTTTTTACCGCCTTGACTATCGCCTTTGAAGTTCGGCGGAGTCTCTACCACCTTCAACTCAACCGTAGCCGGCGGCTCCACATCTATGGCATTGCCGTTGTGAAAGAGGATATCAACCACCATCCCGTCTATCAGCCACTTACTCACCTCTCCAACCTGATCATGCGTTAAACCTATCTGCTCGTAAGTTGCCGTATCCATAAACTGCAACATATCACCGTCATCATAGAGATACTGCATACTCTTTTGCTCTAAGTTGGGTACTTCACACTTATCACCGGCGTGAAATGTCTTTTCGACAACCTTACCGTTGATGTAGGACTTGATCTTACACCTCACAAACGCCGCACCCTTTCCCGGTTTGACATGTAGATACTCCACGATTTTATAAGGTATCCCGTTTAGTTCGATCTTCAGTCCCTTTTTAAGATCACCCATCGAATATGTAGCCATTCATTTCTCCTATGTGTTGTTTTTAGGAGTATAGCAAAATTAGACTATGAAAGCTCTTTTACGATCACAAAAAGCCAGACAAATAGATGAAGCAAAAGGGCAAATAAAACGGCAGTCGCTCCTATATCCTTTGCCGCTTTTGCAAGGGGGTGAAACTCCTTTGTTACCATATCGACCACATTTTCTACCGCGGAATTGAGCAACTCCACTATAAGTACTAAGATTAGCGTAACCGTCAGTACTAACGCACTATAAGATGAGATCGGAAGCAGATAGATCAGCGCTAGTACTAAGGGGGTTAAAAATATTTCGATCTTAAAAGATGTCTCATTTTTAAACGCATGTATAAAGCCTTCAAGCGCATAGATGCCGTTTTTAAAGAATGAATATTTGGGTTTATTATTCATATCGATCCATTAACATTTTTTTGATATTATATCAAAAGTATGAAAAATTATGCACACCTACAGACACCGGTCGGATTGTTGGAGATCTCTGAGAGTGACGGAGTATTGCTTGGAGTGGAGTTTATACCCTTCATCGAAAAACCGGAGGGTGGAAGCATGATTCTCCAAGAGGCGAAATGGCAAATTCAAGCCTACTTTGAGGGCAAAAGAAAGGATTTTAATCTCAACCTACACATAGACGCCCCGACTTTTCACAAAGAGGTCTATTCGGCACTGATGAATGTTCCCTATGGTACCACGATAACCTATAATGAGTTGGCTTCGCTCGTCGGCAAACCATCAGCCTCTCAAGCGGTAGGACAGGCGGTAAAACACAACCCCTTTCCTATCATCATCCCTTGTCATAGAGTGATAAAGAGTGATGGAAGTCTCGGTGAGTATAGCGGTGCGGGCGGCGTCAAAACCAAAGAGTGGCTCATCAACCATGAGAAGGGCATTATTTTATAATATTCGAGAGATTTACATTATTCAAGTATAATATTCAAAATACTTCAAAAAAGGATTTGGATGAAGAGTAAACTATTGCTTCTATTATTACTGCCTATTTTCACATTTGCAAAAGTATTACCGGTCAGTGAAGCCTTTAAAATCGATACAAAAGTCAAAAATCAAACCATCATAAGCCATATCGACCTCGGTGATACCATCTATATCTATGACGACAAATTAGAGATCGCGATCACAAACCCAAAGAGGATAGATCTAAGACCTTTGATCACACTTCCCAAACCTATCAAACATGACAAATATATGGTCTTTGATAAAGATCTCACACTCCATATACCGCTAACACTCATACACAAGAAGATAGGAAAAAAGCCCTTTGATTTAACACTCTCCTTCCAAGGCTGCTCTACCCAAGGGCTATGCTATCCACCTATCAAAAAAGTACTTCACTTTAGCAAAGAGGGCAAACTTCTAAAAGAAGCGAAAAACGATAGCCCTAAAAAGAGTGGATTTGGAAGTTTCAATAAAGCAAACCTTATAAAGCTGGATGAGATATCTCCAGATAAAACGGAAGCAAAAGAGAAAACACAAAAAGAGGAGCCTATTAGTACTATCGTTAGTACTAGTACTCATATGAGTAGCACCAATCAAAACCCAAAAGAGCAAGAGAGTAGTTCCGATGAGGGGAGAATACTCAAACTCTTAAAAAGCGGTTCATATCTCACGATACTTACGACATTTTTCCTACTTGGGCTCGGACTTGCCTTTACCCCTTGCATCTTTCCGATGATCCCGATCCTCTCCTCTATCATCACGCTTGAGGGAAAACAGAGCGGCGGCATGAGTACCAAAAGAGGACTCTTTCTCTCGGCAGTTTACATCGTCTCTTCCGCACTGATCTATGCCGTTGCGGGTATCGCTTCCGCATCGTTTGGGTCCAATATCCTCTCCGCTATGCAAAACCCGTGGGTGATCGTCACATTTGCGGCGATATTTGTGGCTCTTGCATTTTCGATGTTTGGATATTATGAGATCCAACTCCCAAAATCTCTCCAAAATTTTGCAAATAGAAAATCGGACGAATCCAAAGGAAACGGTGTCATAGGCGTCGCTATCATGGGTGCACTCTCCGCCCTCATCGTAGGACCTTGTGTCGCTCCCCCTTTAGCGGCGGCTTTGATATTTATCGGTCAAACCGGTGATATCCTGCTAGGGGGTCTTGCTCTCTTTCTACTTGGACTCGGTATGGGCGCGCCTCTACTGCTTATCGGTATAGGCGGCGGAAAGTTTATGCCCAAACCGGGCGGATGGATGACAAAAGTCTCCTACTTCTTCGGTATCGTGATGCTCGGTATCGCCATCTCATTTCTATCAAGAATCATTCCAAACTTTGCCACTCTGCTCCTTTGGTCGGCACTCTTTATCGGAAGCGGTATCTATGCAGGAGCATTTCATATTATCAAAGATGATATCAAAGCGTATGAACTTGTCAAAAAAATGATAGCCATTCTGCTGGTAGGATATGGGCTTATACTCCTTGTAGGCGCTTTTAGCGGCGGTGAGTCTGTACTAAATCCTCTCAAATATCTATACACCAAAAAGGGTGAAGCGGTTCATAAAGCCGACTTCAAAATCGTAAAATCAAACCAAGAGCTAAACAAAGCGATCAATGAGGCTAAAAAACCGCTTCTTATCGACTTTTCCGCAGAGTGGTGTGCGGCGTGTAAAGAGCTGGAGGAGAATACCTTTAGCAACAAAGAGGTGATAGATTTAATGAAAAACTTTGAGTTGATCAGAGTGGATGTGACCAAAAATAGCGATGAAGATAAGGCGATGCAAAAGAGATACGGCATCGTCGGACCTCCGGCAATCATCTTTTACGATAGAGATAAACGGGAGTTAAAAAGCAAAAAGGTGATCGGCTATAAAGATCCAAAAGCGTTTATGCCGATACTCAAATCAATCTTAGGGGAATAAGGGGAGAGATGTTACTGACAATAGGGATCATATATTTTATATACATTTTAACAAAGGTCTATGTCTCCGTGATGGAGATCGGTTTTGTAGCAAAAGCGAAGGGCGATAAACCGGTGATTTTGCTACCTTCAAACTATATCAAAGCGGCAAACTACCGGATCTCATCTCAAAGAGTAGAGATCGTTAGTACACTATTTGAGTATATCTCATTTATCTTTTGGATAGCGTTTGGTCTAAAGTGGCTTGATCAAGTGATAATAGTCGATGATGTAGCGACTAAGAGTGTTCTATATATGTATGCCTTTTTTGGGATCAATTATCTCTTTTCACTGCCGTTTTCGCTCTATCAAACATTTGTCCTCGATAAAAAGTATGGATTTTCCAATATGGATATCAAACTTTTTATAAGCGACACCCTCAAGTCGATCATGCTCTTTTTGATCTTTGGAGGATTGGTGGTCTGGGTGATTGCAAAGATCATTATCCATATCCAAAACTGGTGGATTTGGGGATTTTTGACGATCTTTGCCGTAGTGATTGCGATCAATATGCTCTACCCGACCTATATCGCACCGCTATTTAACAAATTTAAGGTATTAGATGATGAGGATCTTAAAGCGTCGATAGAGAAGCTTTTGGAAAAGGCAGGACTCAAGAGTGACGGCGTCTTTAGCGTTGACGCAAGTAAACGAGACAATAGACTCAACGCCTACTTCGGCGGTCTGGGCAGTTCAAAACGGGTAGTACTATTTGATACGCTTTTAGAGAAGTTAAACAAAAAAGAGATATTAGCCGTACTAGGACATGAGCTTGGACACTACAAACATAGAGATATCTATAAGAACATCGCTCTTATCGGCGGTCTGCTCTTTATCATGTTTGCGATATTTGGCAATCTTCCAAATGAACTCTTTGAAGCGATAAAGATACCCAAAACGCCCTATACCATCATGGCGCTATTTATGATCTTTTCACCAATTGTGACATTTTTCTATATGCCGATATTTGGATTTATCAGTAGAAGAAACGAGTATAGAGCAGATGAGTATGGAAGTGAGTGCGAGTCGAGTGTAGCGTTGGCTGAGGCACTTGAGAAGTTGGCAAACGAAAATAGATCCTTTCCCAAATCGCATCCCCTTACCATTCTCTTTTATCACACCCATCCTCCTCTCATCGAGAGGCTCAAACGACTCGGTAAAAAAGTGGAAGAGTGACAATCAAAGAGGCTTTGAGGCGCGCCTCCAAAGAGATACCCTCCAAAGAGGCGATGATACTGCTATCTCACCATCTCAAAAAGGGTAGAATCTATCTCATCGCCCATGATGATGAGGAGATGGAAGATTTTGAGGGATACTACACGCTAGTACTAAGAGCAAAAAATAGTGAGCCCATAGAGTATATCACACAAAGTGTAAGCTTTTATGGAGAACTCTTTTTTATCGACTACGGTGCGTTGATACCTAGACCCGAAACCGAACTGCTTGTAGATTATGCATGTGAGCTTGCCAAGAGGTTTGATACTCCCAAAATCGCTGAAATCGGTGTCGGTAGCGGAGTCATCTCCATCATGATTGCTAAAAAATTTCCCACTGCGAAAATCATCTCAACCGATATAAGCCAAGAGGCACTGACGATCGCCAAGATAAATGCCCAAAAGTTTGAAGTTGAAGATCAGATAGAGTTTGTCCACACTCCCTATCTAAACGGAATCAATGAAAAGTTTGATATAATTGTCTCAAACCCGCCTTACATCGCAACAGATAAGGCGCTTGACAAAAAGCTCTCCTATGAACCGGATATCGCGCTATTTGGCGGTAAAGCGGGGGATGAAGTTCTAAAAGAGATCGCAAAACTGGCAAAAGATAAAACGAAATATCTCTGCTGTGAGATGGGGTATGACCAAAAGAGTAGCATGGAATCCTATTTGAAAGAGTTAGGATATCGCAACTTTGGTTTTTATAAAGATCTTAGCGGATTTAATAGAGGATTTATAGCGGAAGTATGAAAGATTACGGTGAATATATCATTATCTTTGATGATGTCCATAAAAGCTTCGGAGACAAAGAGGTTTTGAGGGGTATCAGCTTCAAGGTCAAAGAGGGAAGCGTAGCGGTGGTGATGGGACCATCGGGTACTGGGAAAAGTACCGTCATCAAACATATCGTCGGTCTCTTAAAACCGACTAAAGGGCATGTTATCGTCGAAGGGATAGATGTGGGTAGCGCATCACCTAAAGAGCTTTTGGAGCTTCGAAAAAAGGTTGGTTTTGCTTTTCAGTTTGGGGCTCTCTTTGATAGTATGAATATCCATGATAACATAGCCTTTCCTCTCAAAGAGCATACACATCTCTCCAAAGAGGAGATAGACAAAGAGGTGAGAAAAGCGATCGAGATGGTCGGACTCAATCCCGATGAAGTGTTGCATCTCTACCCTGATGAGCTAAGCGGCGGTATGCAAAAAAGAGCGGCAATCGCCAGAACCATCATACTCAAACCGGATATCATCCTCTATGACGAGCCTACAAGCGGACTTGATCCCATAGCGAGTGATCTCATCTCAAGACTCATCGTCAAACTCCAAAAGGAGCTTGGAACAACCTCCGTCGTCATCAGCCACGATATCAAAGAGAGCTTTAAGATAGCCGATCAGATGATCATGCTCTATGACGGAAAAGTGTTAGCCGA
>JALWLO010000134.1 GCA_027084135.1 Campylobacterales bacterium
CCTCAGGCAAATCAAATAGTTGTACTTTCTCATTTGCATCAATTCGCACTAACTTATCGAGTTTGAGATTATAACCCCAAATATAGTTATCGACAACATTATAACCGATACTATTGACACCGTTAACTCCATCAATAACTTTATGAGCACTTAAACTACCATCTGAGAGTTTAATGATATCAAAGTTACTATCTCCCTCTTTAGGACTAATTTCACTAGTATTGAAACTGACAAATGATTGTTCATCACAGCTAAACGGCTCAGGCTGTGGCTCATCTATCACCGCCGCATTTGCACACCTCGCTCCGTCACCGTTTCTCAAACTATGGCTTAGTGTCGAAAAGTGTGTTACCGGTGAGTTGTTATCTCTAACATTTACCTTATAGATATCTGTCGTATTTACATTGAAATAGAAGTTTCCGTCTCTATCAAAAAAGGTGATGATTACCTCATTGTTAGGAATATCTAATGTTCTCTCTTTTTTAACTGTTCCGGTATTACCGTTTATCGTGATAGAGTATAAATCATTCGTACCGGTTTCGATAAAGTAAAGCTTTCCACTATCCGGATCAAAAGCAAAGTCAGCGGTATCTATCTCTTGATTTAATATTATTTCAGTCAAAGCTTGCATTGTATTTAGGTCAACTCGTGCTATATGTTTTTTTTGCCATGAATTTCCTCTTGAAAAGAGATAGAGTATCCCGTTTGCATCTACATCAGCAGCAACATAAAATCGCTTATCCAAGCCAACTATATCATAGAGTGTCGCATTGAGGTTTGCATCTATTCTAACAACTTTTTGTGCATTAATATTCCATCCCCATAACATGTTGTCTTTTACATTATATCCGATAGAGTTTACTCCGTTTACATCGCTTATATTATCATCAGCCAAAAGTGAGCCATCTTTGAGCGCATAGGTATAAAATCTACTTGCTCCGTCACCCGCCCAATTTGCCTCATTGAAACTGACAAATGATTCCGATTTACACTCAAACGGCCTAGGCTCACTTGCAACCAAAAATGAACTAAAAACGATCAAAACAGATACAGATAATGCTCTAACAACTGAGTTCAACATATGAAGCCTTTAAAAATCTTTTTATAGTGTATGTAGTATCGACAAAAAACAGAAAAAGTTTAATCATCACGAGTCAATAAAAGCAAGTCAAGTATAATATAAGGGGTCAGTTGCTACCTTTTACTAAAAAAGCATTTTACCGCTTAAAATCCTCCCCAAGGTAGTGTTTTTTCACAAGCGGATCGTTAAAGACCTCATCACTCGTACCTTTAGCAAGCAGTTCACCGCTCTTTATCACATAGGCTCTATCGCAGATATCAAGGGTTTCACGAACATTGTGATCGGTTATGAGTACCCCGATACCCATCTCTTTGAGATCCCTGACGATACTTTGGATATCACTAACCGCCAGAGGATCGACTCCGGCAAACGGCTCATCAAAGAGGACAAATTTCGGCTCTATCGCCAAACACCTTGCGATCTCACACCTTCTTCTCTCTCCACCGCTCAGACTCACTCCCGCTCTATCTCGAATCGGCGTGATATTGAGCATCTCAAGCAGTTTTTCAAGCTTTCGTTTTTGCTCTTTTTTATCTTTTGTCACGAGCTCCAACGCTAAAAGGATATTGTCCTCGACACTTAACTCTTTAAATATACTCGACTCTTGAGGCAGATAGCCGATACCCAGTTTCGCTCTTTTGTGAAGCGGCATATCGGTGATATCAACTCCATCTAATGTTACCGTGCCGCTACTTGGCTCAACAAGCCCGCATATCATATAAAATGTTGTCGTTTTCCCCGCCCCGTTTGGACCTAGAAGCCCTACGATCTCACCGCTACTTACTTCTAGTGAAAAGTCGTGGATAATCCTTGTTTGCTTGATCACTTTCGCTAAGTGCTTCGCCTCTAATTTATGCTTCATAAAAGATATACTCTCTTTGTTGATTTTTTGGTTTGATCTCTATCTTGATAGCTCTATAACCCATCTCTTTGATAAGATATTCAAGCCTCTCATCTGCCCACTCGATAAAGTGATACCCCTCCGCGTCCAAGTTTTCAAGCAACCCACTCTCTAAAAACTTGTCGCTCCCCTCCATATAGAT
>JALWLO010000135.1:0-1091 GCA_027084135.1 Campylobacterales bacterium
CTCCTTAAATTTTTGAATTTTCTTTCATAAATATTTACTTAAAAATCAAATATAAATAAAGTATATTTTTTTAATATTAAAATAATATTAAATGCACTGATTAACAACAAAATTTTTATCCGGATAGAGGAATATCTCCACTCTTCTATTTAAACTCATATTTTCTTCACTTGTATTTGGAACCACAGGTTTGTCATAGGAGCACCCTTTTTTATAGACCTCATTTGGGACTCCCGCACTTTTGATGATCCTAGCTACTGTTTCAGCTCGCCTTTCACTGAGCTTTTGGTTATAGGTGTGGCTTCCTCTGTTATCGGTATGACCCACTACTTGCACGATGGTCGAAGGGTAGTTTCTTAAAATTCCCACCAGCTTCTGTATCTTGAGTCTAGCGGACGGCGTAAGCTTGGCAGAGTTGGTTGGAAACATCATCTTCTCTCTAAAGGTTATCTTCACATAGTTATCGGTGTTGGTAACGATGATGTCTTGATGAGGATTTAACTCCGCATTTGGAGCGTTGTTTACTTGTGTATCCAGAGCGGCTGCCACCTCTTTTGCCTGTTGATCGATATTGTAGCCGATAACACCACCGACTACACCTCCGATAACGGCACCGGTCGCAATTCTTCTCTTTTTATTTCCTCCACCAACTACACTGCCCAGTATCGCTCCCGTTACGGCACCTATTGCGGCTCCTTTTTGGGTATTTTCTCCCTGTATGGCTTCCGGCATTTGCGAAACGCAGCCGCTAAAGAGTGAAGCGATCAATATGGAGCTTATCAATGCTCTTTTTCTCATCATGTTTACTCCTTATTTACAATCTATATGTATTTTAGCAAAGTTATATTAAAGATTACTGTTAAAATAAGTATTTATCATTACAATAGAGATCAAAGCAATCTTTTAGTAAAATATTTGTTATACACTTTCGTAGTACTAACGTATAACGTATTTTATATTTTTATATTAGGAGTTAGTTTGTTTGATGCATTAACCCAATCATTTAAAGGTGCCATAAATAAGATGAGATTTAGCTCAGATGAGAAATCTCTCAAAAAAGCACTAGATACACTTAAAAAATCATTTCTCAA
>JALWLO010000135.1:1101-4070 GCA_027084135.1 Campylobacterales bacterium
AAGGTGGTAAAGGAGCTATTAAGAAAGATCGAGCTTGATACAAAAGCCAAGGGAATCGGCAAAGAGAGCTTTTTACTAGCGATCAAAAATAATTTGACCGATATCTTAACGGCGCCGGGAAATCAAGGTTTTGTCTTTGCTTCAAACCCTCCTACCAAAGTGCTAATGTGCGGTCTGCAAGGTAGCGGTAAAACGACCACGACCGTTAAGCTTGCCAACTATGTAAAGGCTAAAAAGAAAAAGGTTTTAGTCGCGGCGGCTGACCTGCAAAGACTTGCTGCGGTTGAGCAACTCAAGCAGCTTTGCGAGGCGAACGATATCGATCTCTTCTATTTGGAGGATGAGAGTGATCCGGTCACTGTGGCAAAAGAGGCGCTAAAACGGGCACATGAGGGGTTGTATGATGTGCTTATTGTTGATACGGCGGGTCGCTTGGCGATTGATGAGGAGCTGATGGAGGAGTTGAGGGCTATCAAAGAGGTGATAGAGCCTGATGAAGTCTTTTATGTGGCTGACTCTATGACCGGTCAAGATGCCGTGAGAAGTGCCGCTACCTTTAATGAAAATATGAATATCACCGGTGTAGTACTCAGTAAATATGACGGTGATAGCAAAGGCGGTGTCGCTTTGGGCATCGCGCATCAAATCGGTATTCCGCTTAGGTTTATCGGAATTGGTGAAAAAGTTGCTGATCTTGAGGTTTTTATCCCTGATAGGGTGGTAAACAGACTGATGGATGAGGGAGATCTGGAGGGTCTTGTCGAGAAAACAGCCGACATTATCGATGAGAAGGAGGCTAAAAGAATCAGCTCCAAGATCAAAAAGGGGCAGTTTAATTTTAATGACTTTTTAGATCAGCTTGAGTCCGTGAAGAAGCTTGGTAATATGAAATCACTAATGAGTATGATACCGGGTATGAGCTCTATGGCGAAACAGATAGGGGATATGGATCTCGACAACTCGGAAGAGATCAAAAAGATAAGAGCGATGATCGGCTCTATGACCAAAAAAGAGAGAGAAAATCCGGATCTGCTAAATAATAGTAGAAAAAGAAGGATCGCAGCGGGTGCCGGGCTTTCGCAAATGGAGGTCAATAGATTTTTAAAGCAGTTTAAGCATGCCGCCAAGTTTGCAAAGAAGTTTTCCGGTAAGAAGGGATTAAAAGATCTTGAGAAGTTGATGGGCGGGAGGAATATGCCGTTTCTAAGATAAGCAGATCATCTCTATTGAGCATCTGATAGAGTTATGAGCATCTCTCTTTTTTGGGAAAAAATTTGATTTTTATCTATAAAACGGGGACAATATATTGATTCATCAAACTTTTTTGGTATAATCCCCGAAAAATAAAATTTTAGGAGTTTAATTTATGGCAACAGTTGTACGACTTGCAAGAATGGGAAGAAAAAAGAGACCATTTTATAGAATAGTAGTGACAGATAGTAGAAAGAGAAGAGATAGCGGTTGGATAGAGTCTATCGGTTACTACAATCCACTAACAGAGCCTGAGACGATCAAGTTCGACAAAGAGAGACTTGAGTATTGGAAAAGTGTAGGTGCTAAGCTTAGCGACAGAGTAAAAAGAATCACCGGAGAGACACTCTCTAAATAATGGCTGATAGGTTTATACTCACATTTGCAAAGTTGATTTGCGATTTTCCTGATGAGATCAAGCTATCACGGGTAGATGTTGATGAAACCTTTTCAGAGATTACCTTGAGCGTAAACCCGGCTGATACCGGAAAACTCATAGGGAAAAACGGAAAGATGATAAGCTCCATCAAGAGTTTTATATCCGGATGCAAAGCAAAAGAGGGTAGATCCTATCGCTTGATGATACACTCAAATGAATCTTGATGATTTTCTTCTTGTAGCAAAGATAGGTAAAGCGATAGGGCTAAAGGGAGAATGCAAGATACATAGTTTGAGTGATTTTAGTGAGCCTTTTCAAAAGGGCTCAGTACTGCATCTAGAAAATGGTACTACCCTGACGGTAGAGTACTTCAAAGCTGATAGATCAACGATAAAATTTCAAGAGATCCATTCAAGAGAGGAGATCAAAAGTCTCACAAACTCACATCTTTATATGGGTATAGATGAGAGTAGGGAACTATGTTGCTTGAGAGAGGGTGAGTACTTTTGGTTCGATTTGATAGGAGCCAAGGTCATAGAGGAGGGCAACGCTCTTGGAAAGGTGATAGATATCGAGCGGATGGCGGGAAGCGACTATCTGCTTGTAGAGAGTAGTGAAGCGTTACAAAAGAGAGGATTGGCGAAGAGATTTTATATCCCCTATATCCAAGATCGATATATTTTAGCCTTTGATCAAAAGAGCGCTATACTCTATACCGCCGGAGCGTTAGAGATCTTGGAAGCTTCATGAAGTTTATTTTTGTAACACTCTTTCGAGATTTGATGGAGTGCTACTTTAGTGACTCTATACTCTCTCGTGCCCTGAAAGAGGGATTGATAGAGATCGAGTTTGTTAATCCTAGAGCCTTTAGCGAGGATAAACATAAGAAGGTGGATGATTATCAGGCGGGCGGCGGAGCGGGTTTAGTACTAAAGCCCCAACCTCTGGATGCCGCCTTAAGTCATATCAAAGCTAGATCAAAAGATGCCTATTTCATCTTTGTCACTCCAAGTGCCAAACCTTTTAAGCAGGTGGATGCTAAGCGATTGGCAAAGAAAAAAGCGTTAGTACTAGTAAGCGGGAGATATGAGGGTTTTGATGAGAGAGTTATGGAGGAGTGGGCGGATGAGCTATTTAGCGTGGGAGATTTTATCTTAACCGGCGGAGAATTACCTTCTCTTATCATCTGCGATGCGGTGAGCAGAAATATCGAGGGAGTTTTGGGAAATGCCGCTTCGTTAGAGGGTGAGAGCTTTGAAGATAGTTTGCTTGAAGCGCCGACTTTTACAAAACCCAACATTTTTAAAAAAAATTCCATCATTAAAGAGTATTTAAAGGG
>JALWLO010000135.1:4080-9263 GCA_027084135.1 Campylobacterales bacterium
TGAGAAATAGATACATCGAGGATTTTGAAGCAAAGCAGGCTGAGGGTAAAAATATACCGGATTTCAAAGCCGGCGATACGGTAAGAGTCGCCGTAACCATCAAAGAGGGTGATAAAACAAGAGTTCAGAACTTTGAGGGTGTGTGTATCGCTAGAAGAGGTCAAGGAACAGGTGAGACCTTTATCGTAAGAAAAATAGGTGCAAACGGTGTCGGTGTAGAAAGAATCTTCCCGATACTCAGCGATAGTATCAACTCTATCACTGTTGTGAGAAGAGGTAGAGTCAGAAGAGCAAAACTCTTCTATCTAAGAGAGAGAAGAGGAAAAGCGGCAAGAATCAAAGAGCTTAAATAATAAACCCAAAATTTGTATTCTCCAGTACATCATCTGCATTGATCATCGGCAGTATAGCTTTCCAAGAGAATGCTCAACGCAACACTCCGAGTGCGCCTGCGCTTCTCTTGAAAATCTCTACTACCAAGCATCAACGCATCTGAGGCACTTCAAATACAAAATTTGGGTTAAATCCGTAAATATCTCATTTTAGTGAAAATAAGTTAGGGCACCTCTAAAAACCTTATATGCACATAACATTTCTATCTTTGTTTTAGACAAGGCACACTTTCGAAGGCTTAGCCGTAGCTAAGTTGAGAAAGTGTAACGCCGTATAGGGCAAAGATAGAACTGCCCCTAGGGTGGACTTTTCAGATACAATCTTTCACAAGATTCTTCCATCATCTTAGCTTTGGCTAAAACTTGAAAGCCTCTTACAAAATCTTACATCTGTAAAGTCCATTATGAGCGTATAGGGTTATTAGAGGTGCCCTTATCTATACAACACCTTTTTTATAGCGGCTTTACTCTCTCTATCCGCTTCTCTTCTTTTGATGCTCTCCCTTTTATCGTGCAGCTTCTTGCCTTTTGCGAGTGCGATTTCAACCTTTGCAAAGTTCCTTTTGTTGAAGTAGATACTAAGTGGGACTATCGTCAAAGACTCCTTTTTGACCCTCTCTTCGAGTTTGAGTATCTCTTTTTTGTGGAGAAGTAGCTTTCTAGCTCTTCGCTCATCCGGTTTGAAATGGGGATTGGTGGTCTCAAAGTAGGAGATATGAGCGTTAAAGAGAAAGGCTTCACCTTTGATGATCTTTACAAAGGACTCTTTAAGCTGTACTTTGCCGGCTCTGATCGCTTTGACTTCACTGCCTTTTAACTCTATACCCGCTTCATATCTCTCCAATATCTCGTAGTCATGAAACGCTTTTTTATTTCTTGCGACTGTTTTACCCATGGTTGGATCCTAAATTTGGATTTAAGATCCAAAAAAATGTGCTTCCGCTTCCGCTAAAAAACCATCCCTCTTCATGATAGCGCTTTAGATCGGGATAGAGATCGCATGCCGGTTCATAGAGATCATTCAAAATCTTGAGATCATATTTGGTTAATATCTCTTTTGAACGCATCTTTGATAACTCCTCTATCAATCCTCTATCTATGTTGTCACTTAGATAGTTCTCTCTATATCTTTGGTAAACCTTAGCGGTGTCACATTTGATAGGGGGAGTGAAGGTGTCGATATCGAGCGCCTCTTCATCAAACGGCTCTACCGCTTCACCGATACCGCTTACATTTGCACTCTCATACTCATAGATGAAAAACGGTACATCCGCTCCGATCGTCGCACCGATAGAGGATAGCTCTCCTTTGTCAAGATCGAGAGAGAGGGCTTCATTTGCCATCAATAAAAAGGTAGCGGCATTTGAGCTACCGCCTCCTAGTCCGGCAAATTCAGGGATATTTTTGACTACCTTTACCTTATAGTCTCGGAAGAAGTGTTTGATCTTTGGGTTTTTACTCTTTAGTACTAAGGCGTTATAGGCTTTGTAGATACTATTGTTTTGGGTTTTGCAAGAGAAGTCACCCTCTATCTCAAAAAGCTCACTTGGAGACTCTTTTTTGATGAATGCTATCTCATCATAGAGTGTATTAACTCTCATAAATCTAGAGGCAAGGGTATGGTAACCTTCTCTCGTACCGGTTATTTTGAGGAATATATTGACTTTTGCAAATGATCTTCTACGCATCTTGGAGAAATCTACTTATATCTTTGATACTCTCCTCATCTTTGGCACTTGAAGCCTTTTTATTTGCATCCTCGATACTCTCTTTCAACTCACCTCTTAATACTACGACATCTTTGGGTGCATCTATACCGATCTTAACCATTCCTTTGGAGATGCTCTCTATCGATATTCTGATGTCTGAGCCTATATAGATATCCTCTTTCTCTCTTCTTCCAAGTATCAACATAACTTAACTCCATTTAAAATATAGTTTACTTTGTCATCCTTGATGGATATAATAGATAATATTGTACCCAAATTTATGAAATATTTTCCATTTTTTTTGCATTTTATTTGATTAATTGATATTTTTTTGCCTAAAATGAGGTCATTTTTATCACCGAGATAGAAATTTTCCTCCAAATCGAGATATTTGAGAGGATTGAGTGCTTTTTCATCATCATACCTAAACTCCCCCTCACTTACTCTCTCGAGGTAGCTAAGTGCGCCGAAAGTTCCTAACCTTTTTGCGATGATATCTGCGATACTTCTGACATAGCCGCCTTCACTGATTGATATCTCAAAGGTGATAAAGGGATGTGTGTAGTAGAGGAGTTTGAGATCATAGATAGTACTCACGATAGGTTCTAGCTCAAAATCTACATCTTTTCTAGCCAACGCATACGCTCTTTGACCCGCTATCTTTTTGGCTGAGTAGTTTGGAGGAGGGTACTCTATCTCTCCCTTTAAGCTCTCAAAAAGCTTCATGATAGCTTTAGTACTAAGAGGAGCAGTCTCTTGGATACCACACTTCTTCTCTATATCCAAAGAAGGACTTTTAAGCCCTAAAAAGAGTGTCGCTTTATACACCTTGGGGGATTTTTTCAAAAATCGAAAGAGCTTTGTATATTGTCCAAAGGCGACGACTAAAACTCCCTGCGCGAAAGGATCGAGCGTGCCTGAAAATCCCGCTTTTTTTACCCCATACCTTCTCTTTATCTCAGAGAGGTATCTATTAGATGAGATAAAGGGCGGTTTGTAAACGCAGAAGAGTCTATTATCTTCCATCTCGTTCAAATCTTTTCGACATAGGAAGCTAAGATATCCTTTTCCGTTCCCGCAAAGTTGATCCTTAACTTTGTCTCTTTTTTCACTTTACTTACTGAAAGAACTCTTCCGATACCGAAAATTTTATGTTTGACTAGCATCCCCTTTTTAAATGACGGCGATGCGTCGATCTTCAAAGAGCCCTTAGTAAGACCCGCTTCGGCTAAAAATCTACTTTTGACCAGATGCGCTCTCTTCCCTTTGTGATATCTGGATGATGAAGTACATAGGGTTAAACGCTCTTTTGCTCTGGTTATCGCGACATAGCCGAGTCTTCTCTCCTCTTCCAGATCGGTTCCGTCACCAAGTAGCGGGAAAAATCCCTCCTCCCATCCTATCACGAAGAGGTGTTCAAACTCAAGCCCCTTTGCCGCATGGATACTCATGATAGAAACACTATCCTCTTCGATCATATCTTGGTCACTTTGCAGAGAGATCTCATTTAAAAAGATATCGAGTGTGCTATCTGGATTTTGGATCACATAGTCTCTAAACATACCGTAAAACTCATCGATATTGAGCACTCTCTCTAGCTGATTCGGCAGAGATTCATAATACTCCCTTATACCGAATGTATCTTCAAGTTCATCGATGATCGTGTAGATCGAATCTTTAGAATGCTCTTGAAGTCGTTTGATATCGGTACTAAAGGCTTCTAAAGTATCAAAAGCCTTTTTGCTGATCTCTTGTTTGAGTGCGTCGCTATATTGTGTGAGTGCAAGAAAGAGAGAGCACCTCTTCTCATCTGCAAGCTTTATCAGTTTATCTATCGTCGCTCTTCCGATACCTCTTTTAGGTTTATTGATGATGCGTTTGAGTGAAAAGTCATCATTTGGATTTGCGATGACTCTCAGGTATGAGATGATATCTTTGATCTCCGCTCTCTCATAGAACTTTACGCCGCCTACCATTTTATAGGATATCCCCTCTCTGTTGAGCCCCTCTTCGATAGAGCGGCTTAGGGCATTAATCCGATACAAAACGGCTATCTCTTTAGGATTTACACCGCTATCGAGTAATTCTCTTATCCTAGAGGCGATCGTTTTGGCTTCACTGCTCTCATCATCACTACTTAATAGTTCCACCGCTTCACCGTCATCTTTTACTCCTATTAGCTTCTTTTGATGGCGGTTTCTGTTGTGCTCTATCAACTCGTTTGCTACTTTGAGTATATTGTTTGTCGATCGGTAGTTAGTTTGAAGTTTGACGATCACCGTCTCATCAAAGTGTCGATCGAACTCCAAAATATTTTTGATATTTGCCCCTCTCCAGCCGTAAATACTTTGGTCATCGTCACCGACAACACAGATGTTTTGGTGTGTTGAAGTGAGTTTTTGTAAAAGTTTAAACTGCAGCTCATTGGTATCTTGATACTCATCCACCATGATATATTGATATTTTTGACTCATTTGGCGAGCCAATTCATCATTTTCATCCAGTATCTTATAACTAAGAGCCAAAAGATCATCAAAATCAACGAGATTGTTACTCTCTAGATACTCCTCATAGCGTTTATAGATCGAAGAGATCTTTTTATAGTTGAGTAGTTTTGCCGAAGAGATGGCTTCATCGGGAGAGATGAGGTTATTTTTGTACTTTGATATCTCACTTGCAACCAAAGAGACCGGCAGATCTATCTCGAAACTCTTCAAGATCCGCTTTTTGTCATCGGTATCTATGATAACAAAGTTGTTGCTTCTTCCAAGCTTCTCGATATGAAACTTTAAAAAGAGGAGTCCAAACTTATGAAAGGTACAGAGTAGGGGAGTGGAACTGAGTGTCGTACTATCTAAAAGTGAGAGGGCGCGGCTTCGCATCTCGTTTGCCGCTTTATTGGTAAAGGTGAGTGCCAATATAAAGGAGGGTGGAATACCGTTTGCGATGAGATAGGCGACTCTAGCGGTAATCGTCTTGGTTTTACCGCTACCGGCACCAGCAAGTATGAGCATAGGACCGTCGACTCTCTCTACAGCTTCTCTCTGCTCTTTATTTAACTCTCCTAGTATCTTCTCCATAA
>JALWLO010000136.1 GCA_027084135.1 Campylobacterales bacterium
AGATAGGAGGGGGTATTGATCCGAAGCCCTACCTGTTTGTCTTTGGAGTCATATTCAGCTAGGAGTGTCGCCCAGTCGGTCGCTTTGAGCTCCAAAGAGCCGAAAGCTCCATCGAGAAGGTTGATAGAGTCGAAGCCATATCCTACGCTCCCGCGTAAAATGCCGTAAGAGTGTGTGGCGACGATATATTTGGCATCGTAGTGATTCCCTTGACCTCCGAGATCTTGGACGCCTATTGCAATCTTTGGCAAGTATGGATGATAAAAAGGGATTTGATATTTAAAGGAGGCTGAGAGATCGCGTATTACAATCTGTTCACCCCAATGTCTATATGGCTTATCCTTATCTTCTAGATTTACAATCCTAGCTATTGTTTCAAGATTTGGTAAAAGTCCAAAATTAAAACTATACTGCTCTTCAGTGTAATGACTTTTATTATTTTTAAGCATTACTAAATCTATTTGATTTGAGTAGCTGAATTCAATTTTATTCATATCAAGAATTTCCGCTGTTGGGGTATTGATGACGCCTGTTGCCCCTTGGAGTGAAGATGTATTGTAGAAGCTATCAGCAACAAGCATATTAGAAGAGAGTAGAGCAAAATATAAAAGTTTGATTTTCATTTAACAACCCATTTAAAAATATTTATTAAAGATATTTTATCAAAGATATATTTAAAGAAACAGTGATAATTCTCAATAACTAATAGTTGCACCCTGCCAAAACCAAATTTTTCTTATTTTTTCAAAAATTCGTACACAATAGTCCTTTTAAGCCCCTCCTGAAGTGTAAAAGGTGGCGTAAATCCACTATTTTGTAGCCTATCTGTGTTTATACTTGTATCTGCGGCAAACTTTTTGATACGGATAGAGCTAACTGGAAATTTTTTGCCGGTTAATTTAGAGAGCAAATCAAAGGTGTAACCACCAAGCAAACCGATAGCATAAGGAGCAGATGGTATCTTCTTTTCTCTACCAAGCGACTTTTGTATAAAATCCACCATTTCTCTCGAAGTCATATCAGGCTTGTCAGCAAAGTTGTAGATCTCAAGCCCAGACTTGTTTTCGGCAAGATATGCCAAAAATGCTGCGATATTGCCGACATATCCTATGGATTTTTTATTGTTACCTTTGCCGATGATGATAAACTTACCGCTATGTACTTGTTTGAGCAGGTTATAGATATTTCCCCTATTTGTCTCACCAAAGATGGCTGACGGTCTCAACATGATCAGGGTTCTATCAGCTCTTCCAGCTTGCCACCTTAAAAACACTTTTTCGGCTTTTAGCTTGGATCGACCGTATTCGTTAAAAGGATCAGGCTCAAATGACTCATCGGGTTCATTTTTATCAAGACCGTAAATAGCCACAGTACTGGTAAATATGATGCGATCGATACCGTTTGCTTCGGCAGCAGCTACAACATTTTCCGCACCTCCAACATTTACATCATCGTAGAGTGATAGAGGAGTAACATTGTCCGCATGTTCTGCGGCAAGATTGTAGATAACATCTACACCTTTACACGCTTCGGTGAGAGTTTCTCTATCTCGTACATCACCGATGACCGTGTGCTCGGGATATTTTTTGCTCTCTATTTTGTCGTATATCTTGATAGTATGGCCATCTTTTAGAAGGTTTTCTACCAGTCTAGTACCTATGAAACCGCTTCCGCCTGTTATGAGTATGTTCATTTATTGTTATCTCCTTTTTGCACTTTATTATATGCATATTTTAACTATTCTATATCAAATATTTGCTTTTTATAGAAGTTCAAATAGATATTTTTGCAAGCGTTTTTTGAATATCTCTCTCTAAATTCTATAATAATATTATTGCTTAATGCTTTAACTTTATCTTCTGAAATATTGTTTAAAATATCTATTATCGTATCATTGTTTTTATAAGGAACTACATATCCATTGTAGTTATTTGTAGTATACTCTTTTAATGATCCCACATCATAGATAATAATAGGCGTAGCATAAGCATAGGATAAAATACTTACTCCACTTTGTGTCGCTGAATCGTAAGGAAGTACGACAAAAGCTGCTTTTTCAAACAGTTGTTTAACTTCACCATCGT
>JALWLO010000137.1 GCA_027084135.1 Campylobacterales bacterium
CTTTATCATTAATATCTATTGATCCAATTTTCAATATTAACGACATAATTTACTCCATGTTTCTTTTTTGTATTTGTCTGAACTTTGTCTTACTTCTCAAACTTCTTATTATCTAAGTATAGCATAAATAATGGCTTTATCCCAAATTTCTAAAATTTCAAACTCTCACATTCTTAGAGGCAAATTACGTATATTTTATACCACAACATAAAGCCAATCAAAAAAAGGCAATCAGTTATATCAATACAAAAAACCAAACAACCAAAGAGGGATTTTCCTATCGTACCCGACCTCAATATCATCGGTGACTATAAAGCTATCTGTTATCTCTTTTATCTGTTTAAAGCTTTTGCTTTTACCGCCAATCTCAAAGATATACTTTTATCTTCTCAAAAAGTTGGAAAGCAGGGAAAGCGCCCTATCGAGAGCGATTATAAATAGTATGATAAATAGAAAGTGAAGATAGTTAATGCTCTTAAAAAACAGCACACTATAAGTGATAAACAGGGGTGCAAGCCCTATGGTGATTTTAGCCTCTTTAGTCATATCGTACTTATGGATGATTTTTGAGAAGATCGCCACCGAGACCAAAAAGCCCGCCATCTCCCAAAACGGCATATATCCGCTTTGTTGGTAGATATTTTCCAAACTCTCAGGCAGATACCTTCCCTCTTGCTTAGCGATATATAGTACGATCCACTCCGCTATACCCGCTGCGACGGCTATCCCTATATCAAAAGTTAGTAAAATCACATATAAGAAAACTGCCGTCTCCGCATAAAAAAAGCTATCTATAACCATCTCCTCTACCCGATCTCCGGGCGGTTTTTATGCTTGGAGTGACGCTTATAACGCTTTTTTGACGGTATAGCGGTCGTAAATCCTCGTGCTTGACGGCGGATAATGGCAAGTTTTGAAAGTCTCTCTGTCTCATAAATGCTCCTTAGTACTGTTTGTAGAATGGATTGTAACAGAAGAAGGCGACATATGGTGTCGTTTAATATATTTTTCTAACTCAACTCATCACAAATAGTTAATACTTGATTTATCAGTTTTTCTGATATATATATTTCAGATTTTTCTATCAGGTTTATTAAGGGCTTTACTTCTTTTATATAGCCTTTCTCCTTTGCTTTGATCAAAACTCCCAAGCTACCTATGACCTTTATGCCGTTTAGAATTGCAAATTTTTTACCCCTATTGTCATCGATAAGAAGCAGATCCGCATTCAATTCTCTATAGAGTGTTATAGCCTCCAGTTCACCAGAGCCCATCCCAAGCTTTTCGATTTTCAAATATACTTTTTTAACTTTATTTTCTAAAAAATCCCCTAATATAGTGCTATATGGCTTATCTATCTTTGTTACTTCATTATAAACCGCATATGGAACATACAATTTACCAAATAATTTTTCCAAAAGATCCAATTTTTCAACAATCGCCAAAGTGATCAAAGCAGAACTATCACCAATTATCACTATTATCCCTTCAGATTATCTAATTCTGCTTCTATATCATAATCCTTGATCGCGGGCAATCCGTTTTGACTTAAAAATTTCATAAATGAATATAGATTCATATCCAATATCCTGGCACCCTGAGATATAGAGATTTTCCCTTTTTTATAGAGTTCAAGCACAAATTTTCTTTTAGCCATCTCTTTAAGATGGTCGTCGCTTTCATTTATCGCCAAGTATATATCATCAGGTATTTCAAAGGATAAATGCATAACAAACCTCCTTTTGGAGTATTATATCATAATAAGTCAAAACTATCTCGCACATTTGCGAAGCAATTTCACTCTGCTGGAGAAAGCATCGTCTCAGCCGTCTTGCGGTTCACTCACTTCGTTCGCAAACATCGCAATCGTCGTGCGGAGCTACAAAAGCAAAGCAGTTTGCTTTTGCTTAACGCTCCTCCTCCCCTTTAATCGGGTCTCGTACTAACAATCCTATACTGCGGGATTTGTAGTTTATAGTAAAGGTGTTTCAATCCCCTTAAATCGGGTCTAGTACTAACAATCAAAAAAAGAAGAAAATAAAGTAAAGTGATATTACTGTTTCAATCCCCTTAAATCGGGTCTAGTACTAACAATAGCCCAAAAAATCGGACTTTGATAGTTTTTGCTGACAATCATAAGTTAATGATCGCTCGAAAATAGCGATATTTGCAAAAAAGTTTGCAAACCGGCTATTTTTTTCATACCAAATTAGCTGAATTATAACTTAAAAAAAATTAGAAATGGCTTAATTTGGGCATCTTTTAACCATTTTTTCAAAAATTTCTTTGCAAAAAAGTTTGCAAACCGAAAATCTTCGATATCTGTTTTGACGGTTTTCAAACTTTTAGGTGAGTATAAGCTTCAAAAAGCCCATAAATAGGGTATTTGTAACTTAAGCGAAACTGAAAGTTCGCAAACCTTTTTTTCAAAACTTAAAATAAGCTTATCTGCAAACCTTTTTAAAGAGTATCAAAAATGCCACTTTCCCTATTTTTAGGGCAATATGTGGTTTTTTGCTTAATCTTTGCTTAGCAAAAAAGTTCGCAAACCCCTTTTTGAATCAATACCTTGCTACAAAACCTTTATACTTTTTGGTCGGATTTGCGATATGATGAGCGAGGGATAGGGCTTGATCATCTATGATATCTACGATCTGATACTTCCCTTTTCGCCATTTTGTCGGAGTGACGAGGCGCTCTTGGATATTTTGTGTGATGATCTTGATGCTCTCTTTGGTTAAGTGTCCTTTTGATGAGGAGAGTTTCATGTTGCGATTTAGTATAGAGATGATCTCACGATCTACGACAGGTTGGCGAAACTCCTCGATCAGGTCAAAGACAAGTGTCGGTTTGTTTGCTTGTTGTGCGTGCAGAAATGAGTAATAAGGACTAAGTCCGACTTTGACTACGGCTGACTGAACCCTTTGATATAAAAATCCATATCCGTAATTTAGTGCTTGGTTGATAGTATCGGGAGCATTTTGCGTCGTACGAGTAAAGTCCAGACGGTCTATGAGGATACCGAAAGCCTTCCAGTAGAGTGTAGAGATGGAGCCTTCATAACCCATCAGAGCGTTTTGATCTTTTGCATTGTCTATCTTTTTCCTTATCGACTCCATCTTTGTGATGATCTGCTCCAAAGCTACAAACTCCTCTCTATCGGTATCTTCACGATATCTTGAGTAGTATTTGATGAGATTTATCTGATTTTTCGACTTGGTTTTGACGATAGTTGCGGCGATTTTGATGGTATATGGTGAACTTGCGAGTTCAAGTTGTTTTTTATGAAGCGATAGGGAGATAGCTTTGTGGTAAAGGATTTGTGCGTAGGGTTCGTTTTTGTAGATAAAGTCGATATCTATCCTTCGTTTGCTACATTGGTAGATAAGCATCGAAGAGATGTTGATGCCGGGACTTAAGATGATGATCCTTGAGAGGTGATTTAGCGGTATCTGTTTGATGACTTTGCCGTACTCTTTGACGCTGACTTTGCCTTTGGTTACGCCGGCATAAAGCCCATACTTTGCGAGGATGAGTTCATTTGCCTTGACACTCTCTTTGAGATAGTCGGTTTTGCTTTTGGCGATCTCTTTGGTTGCGGTTTTGAGCGGGGTCTGGAGAGATATCTGCTCGTACGCTTTGGCGACAAGTTCTTGGATATGTTTGTCGTGCGCCTCCTGCGTAACGGGTCGGTAGCTTTTTAACTCTGAGAGAAGCTGTAAGAAGCGGGACTTTTTGTTGATCGTTTTACTCTTTTTTGCTTGAGTGATCTTGCGAATAAGTATCTCGTCGATATGTTTTTGCAGTATCTCAAACTGCCTGTCATCGGTCAATATCTTGGCATAATACCTCTGTACTCCTTCAACATGCTCATTGATCACATCTATCGTAGGAGCAAGAGGGAGTTTTTTGGTTTTTTGAGAGAGCTTGGATATCTTGTTTTGGAGTTTTTCGTTATCCATCGTGATATGATCCTCTTTGAACCAAAGCCCAAGGTATGAAAACCCCTCCTTTTTGTTGGATATGAGACTTTTTTCTTTGCCGAAAGTGAGAGAAAGAGAGTTGAGATAGCCCTCAGCGAGGTCAAGTGCTTTTATCGCATCACGGCGGTGACGGGCAAAGAAGAGCATATCATCAGCATACCGAACAAAGTCGATATGTTTCTCTTCGAGATAGTGGTCAAATTCATTTAGATAGAAGTTACTTAGCCACGGGCTTAGGTTATCTCCCTGATAGACTCCTCTCTCTTTATCTATCCAGTTATTCTCTTTGAGCATCCCGTTTTTGAGAAAGACAGCGATAAGTTTGACGATGCGTTTATCTTGGATGAGTTTATTTAGCTTTTGGATCAGAAGTTCCTGATCTATCGTATCAAAAAAGTCGTCGATATCAGCTCTGGCTACCCAAAAATTTTTTCGTAAAAAGTCTTTGGTACGGTTGATCGCTTTGAGAGTGCCTTTGTTTTTACGATAGGCATAGGATCTATCGGAAAATTTGACAATATCTTCCAACTCCTGTACGAGGATATTTTGGACAACTTTCGAGGCGGTTGAAGAGAGGGCGAGTCGGCGAGTTTCGTGTTCATTTTTCGGTATCTCAAATGACCTGACCGGATCGGGCAGAAAACCTTTTTGCAAAGTTTCCTGAAATGCACCGTTATCTATGGTGTAGAGAACTTTGTTGTAGTCTCGTGCCTTTTGATACCTTCTTAGAGAGTGTAGTAGTGCTTCTTTGGTAAAGATGCTCTCGAGTCTTTTAGAGTACATAACTCTCCTCCATGCTAAATGGATCGCCTCTTTTTGGGTTTAACTCCTCAGCACTCTCTACGGCGGTTTTGTTGAGATAATAGACTCTAACATAGTCGCTCTTGCCCATCTGTACGAAAAGTTTCTCTTTTAGAGTTTTTACTTGTGTTTTTCTTATCATCACCTCAAAGACAGAGTAGTTCACCCTCACTCCGTAAGAGGAGAGTATCTTGTCTATCTTTCTGCGCTTTTTATCATCGGTAATGTCGTATGTTATGAGGAGGTACATAGAGCATAAGACCTTTTTACCTTTTTATGAGGTAAATCGGTATTAAATGCTCTTTATTTAGCTTGTAAGGTGTTTGGACAATTGGTTTTTATATTACCCACCTAGATAGGCATTATCGGTAGTTATCGTAAATTTACCCGTTACCCTATGTTTACTACCCTTTACTTTTACGTTGAACCACCAAGTTCCTTCACTTAAAAAAGCGATATTTATCTCGGGTTTTTCAACCGTGATGGGGATAGTATAAGCGGCACTAACAAAGTCTTGACCAAATCTTACCTCATATTTGTCCACTCCCTCAACAGGTTCCCATGACAATATAATATGCCCTGAATCTTGATAATCTATATTCATAGTGGTAATATCTATGTTTTTATCCGAACTATATTTGTCGGCACTATAGTCTGAATCACTGTTGTCATTGGTATAATGACTGCTTGAACCGCTGGAAACACCTCCGCACCCGCTAAGAAGTGTAGCCGCCAACCCCAATGCCAAGAAAGTTGTTTTAATATATCTCATTTTTGTCTCCTTTTTATTTAGAATTTGGTGTATATTCCCAATAGAGTGTGAAGATATCAAGCTTATCTGAACTATCACCTTCTAAGTCAAGATCTACCTTATTGTGCTTATATTTGATACCGACTCCATGTTTTTCATTGATATGGAAAGTTGTACCTACCTGATAGTTTAAACCCTTATAGCCTGCTTCACCTATCTTGCCAGCTCCGTACCCTACTCCTGCATAGATATCAGCTCTTTTAAAAGCATAGCTTGTCAATAAACCAACATTTACCAACATACCTGCGTCGTCGTCAAGACTATGCATATCGTCAATAGTAAAATAGTCCATTCCACCGTATGCACCTATACCTAAACCTTGTAGCTTTTCCGGCTGATAAAAAACATACCTGTAGTCCATTTCAAAACCGTACTGCGAATCTCCGTTACCTAGCTTTGTCGATGAGATACCGTACATAACTCCCGCTTGCAACGAAGTAGTAAAAACCAAACCAAGTCCTGCTAAAACTAATCTTTTCATAAAAAACTCCTTGTGTAATTATAGATTTAAAATCAATTCCGTTGAGAGATTGATTTATATAAGTATAAAGAATTATTACGACATAATTTGTCGTTTTGGAAAGTTTTTTGAGGTTTTGACCTTTACTAGTTTTTTATGGAAGTTGAAGTTTACTAAGGTAGTCCTCTTTATAAATAGTCTCGATTTTAAAAATGATCTGGTTTAACATTAATTTTATATCATCGAAATTTTTTGTTAGATTTATATGAGCAAGATCGTTTCTCAATTCCCTAATCTCTTTGTAAATAGTACTAACTCTTTTAAAAACCATTTTATTATCTTGATAAAGATTTGGATATCGCTTTTGGATAGGATTAACTTTGCCGTTTCGTTTAAAGTTGCTTATCGTATCCATAACAGCCGTGTTGGTTTGGTAACCTTGCTTGATCTTGACATCTTTAAGCAGAGGTTGAAACTTGTAGGTACAGTATTCACGAAAAGATTCAAAGATATAAGCTAATGCAACGACTATATAGTTTTTATTAACGGTTATTTTGCCAAGACTTAGATATTTTTCGTATGTTGCACTATTTTTATCAAACTCTTTAAATGGTGAGAGTTCTTCTGATATCTTGTAGATAAGCTTATGCAGATGTCTTAATTCCTCTTTTTTTAACAGGCATTTAAGCTCTTTATCTAAAAGTTGATAATTTTTTTCTACACCTTTAAGATCATTTGATAAGAGTGATTTGCTAAAGTTTTCAAAGACTTTATTGTTCAAAAGCTTCATCTGTTTGATAGGTATAAAGTTCAGTGTGCGAATAAAACCGCTTAACAGAAGCGAAATCTGCGTAATCTCTATATAATCATCAAGATATACATATTGATACTTCTCAAAACGCTTCTCCTCTTTGGCAAAGATGATTTTTAGTGATTTTCGTGTCAAAAACTGTGAAAGAGTCGAAGCAAAAATAGCCATAATAGGCTGATGACGAAAACCGTGAGTTACATCAAGCATGACATTATCTTCAGATTCGAGTAAAGAGTATATCTTTTCAAATATCTCATCTAGGTCATTTTCACTCACCTTTTCAAAGATAACATCTTTATCTTTGAGATCATCTTCTAAAAGAGCTTTTTGAAAAGTGATAGCACACTCAGTGCCGATAAAAACAAACCTATCATCAAAGTTTTGTAGCAGAAACTGTGTAGCATTTAGAAATGATTCAGCTTTTTTACCAAAGAGCGATAAATCGTATATTGCCGGCTTTGCTCGCTCTTTTGGTAAGCAGCTGGTTAGATCTATTTTAGCACCTGATGTACCGAGGATAGAGATGATCATAAAACTTTCCCCTTGAGTGCCTCTTTTTCTATCTCTCTGTTGAAATTCCTATGTACAATAATATCAACCGGCTTATGTAAAGATCTTTCCAGTTTTACCGATGCTTTTATCTTTTTTTGAAGTAGATTGTTTTTCTCTTTTGGGACCACAAAGAGGTCTATATCCCCGCCTTTTTTATGGTCAATGAGTCTGCTACCGAAAAGATGTATCGTGGCTTCACCAAAGATAGCATCGATAATCGTCTTAATCGTCTCTATCTCTTTGCTGCTTAATCTCAAGGTATTTCTCCTCTAATTTTTGGCTAATCTTTATCAATTCATTACTCTTTTGAACAAAAAGATTGATACTCTCGACGACCTCATTTTCTTCCTCAGGATACTCATGGGAGATTTGATTTCTAAATTTTCTCAACTCATCCCAAGTATCGATATCCACAATCCCCTCTTTCTCTATCTCTTTAAGTATATCAAAAAAGCTTTTTTCATTTATATCATATCCGCTAAATTCCAAATAACTTCTAAAAATCTTGCTTCCTATAAGATCTTGCAGTTTTGAAAATCTAAAAATGAGGGCATTTAGTGCAAACTGCTCTAAGCTCTCAAGCTCTTTATAATTTTTTATAGGTAGTTTATCTTTTAGCACACCTAAAGCCTCGTTTATAAGCTCGATATGTGCTCTTGCCTCCGCAAAGTATTTGTCAAGTCGCATTTAGTTACACTCCTTGAGCATCTCAATTATTTTAATTGTTCTTTGATAATCTTTATCTTTTTCAGGTTTTTTTGCTTTTGTTGTCTCTTTCCATCTATGGTTTTCTATCAAGTATGATTTTAAGTATGAGAGTGCTTGACATCTATATTTTTCATCAACATCCCCATTTTTAAGTTTGTTGAAAAGTGCTGTTTCAAAAGGTATATTTTCCTGTTTTATATCTTCAAGAAACCGTTCAAAAGGTGACAAAGAGGCAAGTCTCTCAGCTTCTTCTTTTTCTTTTCTTACTTTTTCTGCCTTTTCAATCGCTCTTTTACGCTCGGCTTCCTGTTTAGCTTGTAATAGTTCTTGATCTTTTTTAACAATTAACTCTTTTACTTCATTTAGTTTCTGGTGTTGTTTTTTTATTTCTAATTCAAATCCTTTGACTGCTTCTTGATACTCACTATTATCAATAAACTCACAAAAAAACCATCCTATAAATTCTGCTGATTTAACAGAATTAACATTGCTGGCTAACCAATATGTAAAAGGCGAATAGACATACTTCTCTTTTTTGGTAAGCAATTTACCCTCAGCGCTTTTTTTCATTTGAGGGATAAAAATCTTACGATGATTGTCGAGTGTCATTGACTCTGCACCACTATGTCTGCCGACTCTAATCAAAAACCCTTTACCATCTTTTGCTTTTTGCAAGTAGGGAAATGCTCTTTGAAAATAGTCAAAACTGATTATCTGTTTTTTTTGTTCTGACCAGTGCTGTTCATTTTCAAATTTTGGGATAAAAAAACTATTTGCTGTTTGTATGATATCGTTTTGAACATATAATTTTTCCGGCTGATGAAGTTGTTTTTTTCTATCTTTAATTTTTTGATTGATCTTTGCTAGAATATTTTTATCTAACAGTTCCATTAATGTTAATTCTGCTACAAACTCGCTCATAGGAGCGATAAACTCATATCTTATAGCTGTATTATCATTATC
>JALWLO010000138.1:0-1712 GCA_027084135.1 Campylobacterales bacterium
GTGCTCTGCGCCTATGTTAAAAGCTGGATGGCGTGGATGCGTATTGTGGATGATGTGGAGTTGGAGAAGAAGTTGAGGGGGCAGGTGGAAAAATTTTTGCAATTTGACTAAAAAATATGCTATAATTACTCTCTAAAACCAGATAGTGTCCGTTTTAAGGCGTAAGTTTGGGGATCACTCGTAAGAGTGAGGCATCAGACCACAACTATCATCTTCCCGGCAGTTTTTGGTCTGCCGGATTCTCCTACCCATCTTTTTTGAATAGCGTTTTTAGTGACAATGCTTTGCGTCGCATATCTCTTAGCTTGACCAGTTTAACAGTACCATCTTCATAGCGTTTTTCAAATACGACAAACACTTCTGTCCGCTTCGTTCTTCTGTTTGGTTCAATACTTTTGCTGACTGTATCAAAGTCGGCAACGATCTCTTCTATAAGACAAAGGTATTCCAAGTCTGCTCTATGCCCATTTTTAACATGGCGCACATATTCTTCGGTGATGATGACTTCATAGCCTGTCATAGTAAGTGGGATGTACTGTTTGATACGCTGTGCAGTCTGTAAATCAATGCAGCAGATGATGAGGGGCTTATTGGAAGTTGAACGACAAGCTTCTTCGACGAACACACATATCTCTTCTTTAGTTGGATATTGCATAGGATTTACTCTGTCAAGTGCAAAAAAATTGCTGTAGTGTATCATATTTTTTCTTCTTCCGAACCAAACGTTCGCTCATTTTTCCTATACTTGACCTATAGAATGAAAAGGAGTCAAGCCTATGCATCCCGTCATAGAAACCGTCTACAAAGCTGCCGATACATTTATGTCCGACTATGTCACTCTAAATGAAGAGAAGATCGCTTCGTTTGAAATAGAAGATGTTGAAGGGGGTGTGCGTTATTTTGCACTGCCGCCATATCTTGAAAAGATACGACGAGAGGTGGAGCCGAATGTAGCATACAAGATCATCCATATTTTCAATGCCATACAGGCATCTTTGCAGTACAGCTTTTTTACTGCCGATGCCGATATCCGCTTCGATGGTATCGATTCGCAGTGGGTCATAGGCATGCTTGACGAGACGTTTGCCGAGTTCGGGGTACGATCCGTGACAGATACTTATCGTATAAAAGAGCGTATTGTTGAAAGGCTGATGGCATCCAACATCACGATGCTGCGTTCCAGAGTCGAGACGGTAGAGGAGGTCTTTGCAAAGCTGAACTTTTACGAGTACGGCGAAGCCTATGCCGATGTGGATGCGTCGCTTACGCAACTAAGCAAACTTGTCTGTTTCAAGCAAGACTTCTTTTTCAAAAAAGGTCTGTTTGCGGTGATGATGACCGGTCGCATGCTACCGGAACTCTCCGAGGATCATCCTGACTATACTGCAGCCGTCGCTTCGATGCCGGTACCGGCGGATTATCAGATACCGAAGATGCTACGGCATTACGGGTTTATTGTTTTTGACGAGGAGTTGAACCGTATGGTTGAAAAGGGCGTAGTGCTTCAGGAGAATTCTAAAGAGGAGTTGAGTATTCGCGCTACGACGGTAAATGCGTGCGGATTGCTTGCCGAGCGAAACGGTGTGAGTGCCGACAAGGTGGATGCGTGGCTCTTTGCGCATCGGCATGAGAGTAAACTGAAGCATCATTTGTGTGTGACGGAGTTTTATTGACTTCGCACATTTAAAAAATATTTTGGATGAGAATTGTTT
>JALWLO010000138.1:1722-2023 GCA_027084135.1 Campylobacterales bacterium
ATAATAAAAAACGAGATATGAAAATAAAAAGTGTTTGAGTGTAAAATAGATATAAAAAATATGTCTTGTGTTACTAAAGAAAGCCCAAATTTATAAGGAATCCATATGTTTTCAAGATTGATTACTCTTTTGTTGATACCTTTATTCGCCATTGCGTTTGACAATTTCCAAACAGCTAAGACTTGGCTTACTAATGAGGTGTACAATACCCCTGAATTAATGCGGGATTTTTACTGTAATCAACCTTTTGGTAGGGTTATAAAAAACGGAAAACCGACATTTGTGCCATTAGGACATAAAC
>JALWLO010000139.1 GCA_027084135.1 Campylobacterales bacterium
CACCATAGTAAGCGAACTCCTGGATTCCGCTGTGAGGCATTCTTCCTTCCTTAGCTGCCATCTTCTCGTAGATTGCAAGGAGCCTTTCCATAAGCTTCTCAGAAGCCTCCACACTCTCATAAAGGGAGATGATCTGCTCCGCCATTTCGTTAAAAGCTTTATCCCTGCAGTACTCCTCGTGTCCGGTGGTCCGGCGGCATTCCTTGAAGTCCCGCAGAACCTCTTCAACCTTCGGGTTAAGGCTTTTTATGGTTTTGAACCTCTCCTGAAGCTTGAGCTTTATCTCTTTCTCCTCTTTCTTGAGCTTGAGGATTTCCTCGCCCGCGTACTGCTCCGCAAAGCTCCCCAAGCTAAAAACAAGAACGACCATGAGCCAGAACACAGCTAAACTCATCTCACTACCTCCGGCCGAATGTCGTCCGGCAGATTGATCCCTTCCCGTTTGAGACGGCTCTGGAATACACAGAACCCGAGCCTGAACCCGGCTGCTTTAGCACCTCCTGCTTCTTTCAACCCTGCCTCTTCGAAGCACCTGCAGCTATCGGGAATCCTGACTTCCATGCCGGGGGAGACGTTGAGAACACGCAGCAGGGTGATGCAATTTGTGAGAAGATGACCAACCCCAGCCCCGCAGGAATCTCCTGTGGAGATAAAGCACTTATAGATCGAGTTGGCAATAAGTTCAAACATAGATCAACTATGGAGCATATTAAATATAACTTTTTTGTAGAAGATATGGATATTGATTTATTGGTCCAGCTGTTGGATAACAAATATGTTTTTTACAATGAGGGCTTACTTACAATAAACACAAGAAGTTTTGTGGAAATGTTAGAGGAAGGTGATGAGTTTAAGGATAGAACAAAATTTTGACTATCTCTTTTTGATAAATATATCATAGAAGAGCACAAATACTTACTAGAAGATCATGTAAGTAAGTTTTTACATCTAAAAAGTGATGAGGTGTAACATGAAAGCAACATTACTATATAACAATTTTAACAAAATATACCCAAAAGCTGTTGAGAAAAATATACCTTTCAAAAAATATTCTCCTCATGTCCATTATAACTTTTATCTCGAAGGTATAAGTAGGGCATTACTTCAAGAGTTAGCACGACATAGAGAAGCTAATTTATCAGTAAAATCAACAAGATATACTCTCAAAGAATTAAAAAATGAAGGCATGTTTGAAACTCCTTCAAGTCTTTTAATGAAAGACATTGTAAGTTTTAGAGGAAATACAATGTTAAGTAAAAATGAAGTTATTAATAGTTTAAATGAAACTCAAAAAAAGATGGTAGATTATGATATTTTTTATTTGCAATACTGTATATATCAAAAATCTATAAATAGAGCTGCTAAATATTTGGTATATACTGATAATACCATGGTTAACATAGCTTCAATAGAAGCGCTTGAGAAGTTAAGGTTATCTTTAAAAGAAGGAATATCCAGTGATAAAGCCAAATACTGCTTACCAGAAAGCTATAAAACAGAGCTAACTTGGACAATAACAGCTAAAAGTTTACATAACTTTTTGTCTCTAAGAAGCAACAAAGCTGCTCTTTGGGAGATTCGTAACTTAGCTAAAAAAATATATGATACAATACCAGAAGATCAAAAATGGATGTTTAAAGATTGTATGAGCAAGGATCATTTAAGTGATTAATAATGAATAACAAACAAAAAAAACAGATTAAACCTTGAACCTCAAATCAAAAACAGATAGTTTTCAAGATAATGTTTTTGGTCGCAGTACATCAAGAAAAAGAGGGTTTGGTAATATAAAAGCGATAAATAGTCTCAGGGGATTGGTAAAGAGAGGAGTGGTGTTTAAGACCATCAACAAAGATACAATAAAATTCACAATGTATAAGGAGTATAGACAGAGATGAAGTTAAAGCAGTTGGTAAATTGGTTAGAAAAAGAATTACATATCAAGATAAATTTTAGTCATGATAAGTATATAGAGACTGATGTGGTACAAGGTATATCAAGGACTAAAGCAGAAAGTATAA
>JALWLO010000140.1 GCA_027084135.1 Campylobacterales bacterium
GAGTTGGTCATATTTAGCATCAAAATTTATTTTATGAAGAGTTATCTTTTCTACAAAAATTTCAAAAATACTCTTTTCAAAAATTCTATTTCTTAAATTGTTTACCTCTTTTTCCTTGTTTGCAATAGTTTCTAATAAATTTTCTTTTTCTAAATTTTTTATTTGATCATATAATATATGCAACTGCTTATCCATCCTTTTTAAGAGCGATGTATGCATATCGGCAAAATTTACATCTCATTTCGATATACTAACCTATGCAATTTTTCACATGTGAAGCGATAAAGTTTTTAAGCAACTTACGAGAAAACAACACCAAAGAGTGGTTTTTAGCTCATCATAAAGAGTACGAAGCGTTAGTACTAGAGCCTTCAAAACTATTTGTCAAAGAGATGGGTGAGGAGTTGACAGCTCTAGTACCACATATCAAAGCGATCCCAAAGGTCAATCACTCCCTCTTTCGTATCTATCGGGATATCCGTCTCTCGAAGGATAAAACACCTATGAAGAGCCGTATCGGTATCATCTTTTGGCGTGGAAGCAGTAAGCGGCTTCAGAGTGCGAGTTTTTATATCCACTTTTCACCTGATGAGCTACTTGTTGCAACGGGGATACGGGGTTTTTCAAAGGATTCGTTAGAGGGGTATCGAGAGTATATCAAAGATGAAAAACATGCAAAGGAGCTTGTAGAGATTATGGAGATGCTTAGTACTAAGGGGTTTGAGTTACCCAAGCCAAAATATAAACGCTATCCAAGGGGATTTGACCCAAACACTCCATTTGCACACCTAAGTCTCTATGCGTCGATGTATGCACTAAAACGCTTTAAAGCTGAAACGATTTGTCGTGATGATTTGAATGAATTTCTGTTTGAGATATGGGAAGAGACATTGCCGCTTTTTGAGTGGATCTATGAGATGAGCCTCAGCTTTGAGATACGAGACCCCAAAGGTAAGTCTATGTCGCTTACTCTATAACTTCATCACTCTCAAAGGTACCGTCGTTATCGGCATCTACTTTCACATGAACTCCGTCATTTTCAACTTTTACAATTACCTTGCCGCCGCCTTGAGCTATATAGTGCGCCTCACCGCTTATTAAACCGTTAGAACTAAATACCAACGGTGTCTGACTCATATCGTAACTTGTGTCATAAGTTACATAGTTTTTTAAATCATCGATATACTCTTGTCCCGAGATCTGATACATAGAGTTTCCGCTTATTCTCCACTTTGAGTTTTTTGAACCCTCCATTTTGCCGTTTACATCAGCCACCATGGTTGTCGTCATATCTAAAGCGTTTGATTTTATATTGTCCATCAGTATGCTACTACCTTGATATATCTCTATATGGTTTTGCATGTCTCTCATACTTAAGTTACTAGGAAAATTGATAAGCATAGAGGATAATGTTTCATTTTGTGCAGTTATCTTGATATCCATTTTACCGTCAAATGTAATACCGTTGATGGAGCAATCATTATAGGTGGCATCTATATCCGCTTTTGTATAGCTACTACTACCGCTCACTTTAATTGTACCGCCGTTTGGACATGTGACAGTCCGGCTATTTAGAGGCTTTAAAGCTCTACTGCTTTTAGCTTCAAAAGTAGAACTATCTACTGCTTTTTTTGCCGCACTATATACCACTTGGGAAAATGTACTAGTTGATTGTTCATTAGTACTAAAGGAACTCATACCGTTTTGGATGCTTCCTACGCTATTTGTATCTTTTAGATTTTCAGCTACTTTTTTTCCAGTATCTACCGTAGCCGGTGCAATTGAAGCACTATCTAGTTTTGAAAGGGAAATAGAAGAGCTTGAACCTCTTCCGCTTCCACCACAACCGGCAAAGAGCACTCCTAAAACAACTACCGAAAAACCTATCTTTAAATATGAATTTACCATAAATGTCTCCTCCTATAATACATTTACAATCACTATCACCTTACAGGGATAGAGATTGTAATGGGTTTGTGTTAGTATAAAGAGGGTTGATGTTGCCCCTTTTA
>JALWLO010000141.1 GCA_027084135.1 Campylobacterales bacterium
TTTCGATTAAGACCAAATTTATATGATATAATAACATCAGAGACAAAAAAGGAGCTAAGTATGCCATTTGTTATAGAAAAGTCAAGAGACCCTTTTTATAAAGAGGGTATGCAAAAAGGTATGCAAAAAGGTATTCAGAAAGGTTTAGTACAAGGAAAATTAGAAGAGCAAAGAGCCATAGCTATCAGTTTGCTTGATATATTGGATGATGAGACGATATCTAAAAAGGTAGGATTAAAACTATCAGAAGTAAAAAAGCTTAGAAGAGAGCATCAAGGAGACTAAACACCAAAACCCTCAGCTATGATGACTTGAAGCTCACAGCAAACTTAATTTTAATGAGATAAAATTATCTTATGAAAAAAGCTGTGCTATTTTGCAATCTTACATACGCATTTGCTATCTTATAGCCTATCTCGAAAGAGTTACAAAAAAGAGGAGTTGAGATACTTTTGATAAACCGGTGATTACACTAGGAGCCATTCACCACATATTGCTTGAAGTGATATAAAAGAGCCTAAAGCGCTTTTTAGTACTATCGAAGATGCACTCTTTTGGAAGGACAGGTTTAGAGAAAGATGCAGAGAGATCATAGAACTTTATCACCCCTTACTCTGACGGAGAGTCATCAAAGAGAATCATTGATGCGGTAGAAGCGTATATCGCTAAATATAGAGTAGCTGAAAAAAGAGCTATCCCCTTTCATAGAAAAGTAAAAATATGGAGAAAATTTGGGCTATAGCCTACTCCAAATTATCCTTTATCCGTTTGAGTATTTCGATGGCGTGATTTAACTCATTTAGGTTGATCGCTGAGAGAGATTTTAGAGTCTCTTTGAGCTCTGTTGAGCTAATACCTTTCGTGCGCGGTAGATATACAACTTCACATATATCACCAAGATCATCAAACTTACCGCTCCAATCATCACCCATTACAAAGTGAGTTACGCCATATCTCTTGATATCCTCTCTCTTCTGCTCCCAACGCTCTTCGGGTATCACCCTATCGACATACTTTATCGCCTCGACGATAGCCGCTCTTTGCTCATAAGGGATGATCGTCTTTTTCCCTTTTATTTGGTTAAACTCGTCTGTAGAGACACCGATAATGAGTTCATCCCCCATCTCTTTGATGCGCCTCAAAAGCTCCAGATGACCGATATGAAACATATCAAATGTACCGTATGTTAGCATCACTCTTTTTTTCATGCGATAAGTCTATCACAATATACTTTTAACCAAATCAAGATAAAATCAACGGATGAACTTAGCGATCGTAAAACTCTCAGCGATGGGAGATATCATCCATAGCGCTTGTCTCTTGCAATTTATCAAGCAAAAGGTACCAAATATCCATATAGATTGGATCGTTGAGAGTGCATTTTCCGGGCTTTTGGAACATAACAGCGACATCGACTCCATCAAAAAACTCAATCTCAAATCCATCAAAACAAAGAAATCAAATATCTTTAGTGAAATCAAAAGAGTCAAAGCGTATGCCAACGAGGAGTATGACTTAGTCATCGACTTGCAGGGGTTGATAAAGTCCTCCATCGTCTCTAAGCTCTTAGGAAACAATATCGCCGGATATAACAAAGACTCCATCCGTGAGAGTATCGCCTCATACCTCTATAACCAAAAATACTCCATCCCCTACCACTTAAACACCCTAGATAGATACCGCCTCCTGGTCTCAAAAGCGCTCGGCATCGAGATAACTAAAGATGAGGTGCTAAATAAAAAACCCTATCTCAGCTACCAAGAGAGTAGTTTATTTAGTACTAAAGGGTTTCTTAGTAGCACTAAACCAAATGTTATCTTCATCGTCGGGGCAAACTGGGATAGTAGGGTTTACCCAAAAGAGAAACTCTTAGAGGTTGCAAACTCCATCGATGCAAATATCTTAGTACCATGGGGAAATGAGGCGGAGAGGCAGAGGGGTGAGTGGCTACAGACTCATGCCAAAAATGTAACTCTGCTTCCAAAGTTAAACATAGATGAGCTAAAGGCTCTCATCAGCAACTCCGACCTGCTAATAGGCAATGACACGGGACCTAGCTATATCGCTTGGGCAAACAACATCCCATCAGTTCTACTCTTTGGTCCCACGCCAAAATCAAGGGTTTACGGTAGCAATATCTGCAAGAGGTTGGAATCCTCCTCAAAGGTCGATCCGTATAAACTCAACAAAAACGACTACTCCATCCAAGAGATACAACCAAAGCAGATCATCGAGTCGATAAAGGAGATGGGTATTGAGATATGAGTATATAGAGAGTGCGTACGAACCCTTCGTACGAAATATCAAACGGGAGTTTCAAAACTCAGATAAGACACTCTTTGATAAGCGAAATGTGATAAAGGTAGTGGAGTATGAGGGCAAAAAATTTGTAGTTAAATCCTTCAAACTGCCAAACCCCGTTAACTCCGTTGCATACAGATACCTAAGAAAGTCAAAAGCGAGACGCTCGTATGAAAACTCTATCGAACTTTTAAAGAGAGGCGTCAATGTACCAAAACCGATAGGTTATATAGAGTTTGGAAGTTTAGTACTAAAGGAGAGTTTTTTTATCAGCGAGCTACTGGAGTTTGATTTTGAGATACGAGAGGTGCTTGGAGAGGAGGATTTTGAGGATAGAGAGCGGATACTTAGGGAGTTTGTCAAATTTAGCTACTCACTGCACCAAAAGGGAGTCTATCATCTTGACTACTCACCCGGCAATATCCTCATCACCAAGCAAAACGGCGGTTACAGCTTTGCTCTTGTGGATTTAAATAGGGTAAAATTTACCGACTTTAGTGATGATCTTAGATTTAAAAGTCTCTCCCGCTTCTCTGCAAGTGATGCGGATATCGAACTTATCGCAAAAGAGTATGCTAGACTATCGGGCATCTGCGAAGAGTTTGCCCAAAAGACTCTTCACAAATATCACCGAAAGCATCAGAAGTACTTGCAAAGAAAAAAGCTATTGAAATCTTTTAAAGGCAAGAGATGAAACAACCTTTTATCTGGGATCCCTACTCCAACCAACCCTACCCTATCAAAGATAAAGCCTATAAAAAGAGGATGCGTCTCAAACACTTTCCGGATAGCATTAAACTCGCACTCACAAACGCCCTCTTTTTCCCGCTCTCACTTGCCGCGATGAGTCTATTTAAAGGCAAAAAGATAGAAAATAGCGTAGAGTTTTACGGTATGGGTGTATGTGTGGATGACGGTGAGAAACAAGTCGAACTTATCAATGAACTTGGCGTGAAACATCTTTTGATAAGAGTGCCGCTTTGGGATATGGATCGCCTAGAAGAGTATGTGGAGTTTGCCAAAAGTTTTGGAGACGATAAGAGTATCTTGATAAATATCCTGCAAGATAGGGAGCATATAGAGGATAAACAACTAACCATTACGCATCTTAGAGAGATTTTTAGCGCCTTTAATGCTATCACAAACGAGTTTCAGATAGGCAACGCTATCAATCGTACCAAATGGGGATTTTTCAGTGTTGATGAGTATCTGCGCTGGTTCAAGACGGTGCAGACTCTAAGAGATCGTAAGTTTTCTGACTTGAAACTGATAGGTCCGAGTGTCATCGACTTTGAGTACCACTACACTATCCGCGCACTCTTTAACCTCTATCCACTAAAATTTGACAAACTCTCCGCCCTACTCTATGTGGATAGACGGGGAGCACCCGACAATAAACAGATGGGCATTTTCGATACAAAAAGGAAAATAGACCTGCTCTACTCCATCTCAAAACTCTCACATAGGTGCGGCGAAGGGATATATATCACTGAGACAAACTGGCCTATAAAAGATACCACCCCGTACGCTCCCACCTCTGAGAGAGAGTGTGTCGATTTAGAAAGCTATGCAAAATATATGCTACAATACCACCAAATCGCCAAAAAGAGCGGGAAAATTGATAGAGTCTATTGGCATAGGCTCATCGCACCGGGGTATGGACTCGTGGATAACCGAAACGGCAAAATCGTCAAATATCCCGCCTTTGAGGCTTATAAAAAGATGATAGAGAATGCAAAAATCAAAGGGGAGTAGTGGAGATATTTAAAAAGTTATTCAAGTACTATGTAACGATGGTTGCCCTCTTTTTTATAGGGAGAGTCGCCCTCTTTGCTTGGCAATTTGATAGATTTGCCGATAGCGGAGTGAACTACTGGCTAAGTTTCCTCTACGGTTTAAAACTTGATACTATGACAGCCTCCATCGCACTTGTCATACCGCTCTTAGTACTAAGCTTTACACCCAAACGCTTTGCCAGAGTCGCTAATACGGTACTACTGATCTATTTCGCTCTCCTCTTCTCCCTCATTATCTATATGGAGATCGCCACTTTTCCATTTTTCGCCCAGTACGATGTGCGCCCAAACTTCAAGTTTGTAGAGTATCTCAAATACCCAAAAGAGGTAGTAGGAATGATATTGGCTGACTATAAGCTTCCACTCTTTATCACATTTGCGCTCATCGCCCTCTTCTTATGGAGATACTTCAAATCTGCCAAAGAGAGCTTTTTAAATATTTTAGAAACCCCGTTCAAAAAGAGGGCTATCTGGTTTTTACCGTTTGGATTGATTCTGTTTATGGGGATAAGATTCTCTTTCGGACATAGACCGGCAAATCTCTCAGATGCGATGTACTCAACCAGCAGGATCGTCAATGAGATAGCCAAAAACTCCCTCTACTCAGTCAGTTACGCTATCTATCTCGATAACGGCGATATGGATAAGTTTATCAAACGATACGGCAAGATGAGCGTGGATGAGGCGCTTGAGCGGATGCAAAAAAGGCTCGGCATAGAGATCAAAGAGATAAACGCATCTTCACCCTTTATGAGGTTAGAGCCGACACACTTTCCAAGTAATAAGAAAAAAAATCTTGTGATATTTTTGCAAGAGAGTCTCGGGTATCAATTTATCAGCCAAGAGATAACGCCAAATATGATGAGGCTAAAAAAAGAGGGGCTTTGGCTGGATCAAGCCTACTCAAACGGCACCAGAAGTGTGAGAGGAATAGCCGGAGTTACAAGCGGATTTTTATCGGTTCCGGGACTTGGAGTAGTAAAGCGAAACAGAGCCCAAAGCAACTTTTGGACACTCTCAAAGCTTCTCAAACCGCTTGGATACCACACGATGTTTATCTATGGAGGAGAGGCACACTTTGACAATATGCGCTCATGGTTTCTCGGCAACGGATTTGATGAGGTGATAGAGCAGAAAGATTATCAAAACCCCTCTTATGTGGCAAACTGGGGAGTGAGCGATGAGGACTTAGTTATCAAAGCAAATGAGAAGTTTAATCAACTCTATAAAGCCAAAACTCCCTTTGCGGCGGTGATGTTTAGCTCCTCAAACCACAGCCCCTTTGATATACCGCCCGGCAAAATCAAAGAGGTAAAGCCGGGCATTCGATGTGTAGAAAATGCGGTAAAATATGCCGACTTTGCGATAGGGAGATTTTTTGAACTGGCAAAAAAATCCCCCTACTATAAAGATAGTGTATTTGTCGTGATTGCCGACCACAATATCAGGGTCTATGGCAAAGATGTCGTACCTGTAAAAATGTTTCACATACCGGCTCTCATCATCGCTGACGGTTTAAAACCGCAAATCTACAATCGCCAAACTTCTCAACCGGATGTCCTTGCAACCGCTTTAGATCTACTTGGAAAAGATTTTTATTATCCAATACTTGGAAAGTCGATCTTTAGCGAAAACAAAAAAGATGTCAATTTGATGCAGTTTTATAAAAGTTACGCCCTAAGAGTTGGGGATAAGGTAACGGTCGTACAGCCGGATAAAAAGCCCCAAACCTACATCTACAAAGATGAGCACCTATATAAAACAGCGCATGATAGAGAGCTTGAAAAGGATACGTTGGCGTTTGTTGTGGGGCTAAACTATCTCTATGAAAAGCAGAAGTACAGATGATAAATAGCGTGGTACTAAATCGACTCTATCTCTATATCAACCTCTTTATCACCTTTGTTTTATCGTTGCTATTTGTGGGGTTTTTACCTAATACCGGTGCCTTAGTACTACTCTTTTGGGTAGCCGCAGCCCTCTCTACAACCGCCCTGCTCTATCTTATCATATTCATCGTTTTACGACCCTTTTTTCAATTTAGATTTGCCTGTTTCATAGCGGGTCTTATCTACTTTTTGGTCGATTTTGCACTTATTAGCGACTATGTGATCTACAAAATATGGCACTTCCATATCAATGCAATGGTACTAAACATCATCACCTCGCCCGCATCACTCGATAGCTTTAAATTTAACGCAACGATGCTTCTAACGGTAGCGGCGATACTCTTAGTACTAATCGTTACACAAGTAGCTATATGCATAGTACTAAAGAGATATAGCCCCTCAAAAGCAAACAGTTTACTTAGAGTCTTGGATAGAAGAGTAGCGCCTCTTATCTTGCTCATCTCTCTTGTGGAGAAGTTTGGTTACGGTTTTGCCGACATAAAAGCAAATCAGCCGATACTTGAGTCTGTTCGCACAATTCCCCTCTATCAGCCACTTACATTCTCCAAAACGGCGGCAAAATTTGGGATAAAGAAGGTGTACGCTTCCCGGCAAAACAGCATCGTCTCCTCATCTAAAGTAAACTATCCGCTCCGTCCGATAGAGATAGACAAAGATGCCCCTTCACCGAATATCTTTATATTTCTCTTTGATGCGGCACGATATAGCAGTATCAACAAAGAGACTACACCAAACATTTACAACTTCTCCAAAGATGCCCTCAATTTTACCAACCATATCAGCGGTGGTGATGCTACGAGATTTGGGATATTTTCACTTATATACGGGCTAAATGCAACCTATTGGTTTAGCTTTCTGTCGGCGCATAAAGGGGCTGTTTTGTTTGATGTGCTAAAACAAAAGGGGTATCAAATCGCTATCATCTCAGCAACAAATACCAAGTGGCCTGAGTTTAGAGAGTGTGCCTATTGCGATGTGCAAGACTCCATATATGACAAATACGAAGGAAGTTCCGAAAAGAAGGATCGAGAGAGTTTGGAAGAGTTTAAGAGCTTCGTACGAAAGGCTAATCCCAAAAAACCTATCTTTGCGCTGCTCTTTCTTGACTCGCCTCACGCCTACACTTATGAAAAAGAGTACGAAAAGTTTAAACCAAACGCGGGAAATGAGGGGATAAACTACCTGGAGGTAAATCCCCAAACCGCTCCTCTCATCAAAAATAGCTACCTAAATGCCTTGCATTATGATGATGCACTCTTTGGAGAAGCGATAGAGAAACTCAAATCGCTCAATCTATACAAAAACAGCATCATCCTCTTTAGCTCCGATCATGGGCAGGAGTTTTATGAGTATGGATTTTTCGGACACAACTCCTCCTTTAGTGAGGCGCAGATACATACGCCCTTTATCTTAAAAACTCCAAACAAAGAGCATTGTACGATAAAACGGATGACTTCGCACCTCGACTTCGTACCGACTCTGCTACATCTGCTTGGCGTTAAAAACCCTCCAAGCGACTACTCAAACGGGTATAATCTCTTTGCGGGTGACTACAACAGAAGTTATAGCTATGTCGCCAAATGGAATAAAAATGCTATCGTCACAAAAGAGTACACCTATATCTTCTCAAATCTTCCGAATGAGCTATTTAAAAATGAGATTAGAAGAAATAGTGACTATAAAAAAGTTCCACCTAGTAGTGCACCGAGGATCGATGATATTTTGATAAAAGTACTTGATGAAAATCGTAGGTTTTTAAAGTAGTTTTACTATAATGGTAATAATAATACTCTGCGAATGGATTTTGTTTGGCTATAAATATAAGAGAAAATTTTCACAACTATCTCATCATCGCGCTAATGTTTGCTATTACTATCAATTCATTTAGCACCTATACATTTACATTTTTAATCCTCGTATACTGGCTATCAAGCGGAAATATCAAAGAGAAGATCAAAATCATATTCACAGATAAACTCTCTATCACATTTTTGATAATCTTTGCAATACATCTTTTGGGACTCTTGTGGAGTGAAGATATACACAACGGGCTAAAGATTTTATCAAAACAGAGAAGATATATCTTGGCACCTATTATCATCTCTTTTTTTGATAGAAGACTCGCAAAGTATGCACTATTAGCACTTTTAATAGCAATATTTATTTCTGAAATATATTCCATATATCTCTATCATCGTTACGGTGTTCAAATTTTAGGCTCATTACCTTCACCGTTTATGCATCATATGCACTATTCATTAATATTGGCTTTTACATTTGGCTACCTAGTATATAAAATTGATTTTAAAAATTTAAATCAAAAAATTAATATTTTTTATCTACTCTTTGCTTTATTAACTCTTTTTGTTCTATTTATCAATAAAGGGAGAATTGCACAGATCTCCATAGTACCTATCCTCTTTATTTTAGCTGTCAAAAAATTCAATCTATCGGCTCTTAAGAGTATCTTAGCGGTTACTGTCACTACAGTTTTACTATTTTTTACCTCTTATCATTTCAGTGATCAGTTCAAAGAACGAATAGATAGAGCAATTTATGAGTATAACAAAGTTATTGGTACTGGAAAACGAGATAGTATAGCTTGTCGTTTTGAATTTTGGAACTATGCTAAAGAACTTGGTAATAATTCACCGCTTATAGGTATTGGAACAGGTGATAGTATAGTAGAGATGCAAAATCTTTTGGGCAAAGAGGAATTAAAGAAGATGTACGAAGAGTGTGGATTGGGAATGAAGTACCAATTTAACCCGCATAACAATTTTATGCTCTTTTATATGCAGTTTGGAATGATAGGGGTAATTTTACTCTTGGCGGTACTTTTTGCACAACTTAAAATCGCCCAAAAACTTAACTCCACGCCTATGTTGATACTTCTTGCAGTTACGATAATGGGTATGTTTACCTCATCACCCATATCGATGCATACCAAATATATCTATTTTTATACTCTAACACTAACTATGCTCTATCTTGATGCTTTGCAACGCTCTCCAAAAGATCAACAATCCTCTTAGAGGCTTTACCATCCAACTCTCCACAAAGCTCTTTTGCATATCTCTTACGAATATCACTTTTCTCATCCAAACCGTTTTCTAACAAATCAACTACTAAGCGACTCATCTCTTTATAGTTGGAAGCATTGTATAGCATCTCTCTGTATCTATCCTTTCCCTCATCTATGCGACGACTAAGTTTCCAAGGCATCAGATAGTATGAAAATCTTAGTTTATAAAAGCGATTTGAGATGACAGGCTTATCCAAAACGGCAAACTCAAACATTGCCGAACTCTCATCACTTATCATCAAATCGCTAACGGCAAACAACGGAGTCAAATCATATTCATCCAACCCAAGCACAATGCAATTTTCAAAACCGCTCCAGTACGAAAGTATCTTTCTCTGCTTAGCATATCTTTTGTAATCAAGAGTAAAGTAGTGAGGTTTTATTAAGATATTGTAGTTCTCAAAATCTTTTGGAAATCCTTTACTCATCCTCTCGATAGATGAGGGGAAAAATGTAGGAGCATAAAGAATAGTCTTTTTACTTAGATCAAGATGATACCTTTTGATTATCTCATCTCTAGCTATTAATCCATTTAAAATAGGATCAAATTTGCTATATCCTACCTGATAAAGCTTATGTTTTAATTTTGGATATAGATTTGCAAGACGGTTATATTTGTAGCTTCCCTCTACCAAATATATATCAACATGCTCTAACGCATAATAAAACTCTTTTGATTTTGTACCGATACCATGCTCTAAAAAAACCGTTTTTCCATTTAGCTTCATAGCAATTTCATAAGAATTTGATAGTATAAAAAAAGTGCTTTTGATATTATATATATGCTCCACTCCTGAAAAGAACTCTAAATTATACTTTTTGCAAATAGTCTCTAAAAGTTTAATATTATGTTTATCAGAGAGTACAAAGGCGCACTTTAATGCTCTTTTATTTAACTCCATATAGATTGGTAAAAAGTGTGGAAAGTAGTAAGAATGTTCTACATAAAATATTGCAAAATACATTAATCACCTATGTAAAAATATCTTTAACATTATCTTATTAGCCCTGCAAAGTAGAACAGGTAAGATTTTAGCCACCAACACTTTTGATCCTCTCAATCACCCCGCTCGTACTCCTCCCCTCAACCAACTCTATCAGATGTGTCTCTTTGGCGATATCGCTACCAACTACCTCTTTATCTTTGTAGTCGGCACCTTTTACCAAGATATCGGGTTTTATAGCGGATATGAGTTCATAAGGAGTATCTTCTTCAAAGAGCACTACAAAATCAACCGCCTCCAAAGCTGATAGTACTAAGAGTCTATCCTCTTGTGAGTTTATCGGTCTCTTCTCTCCCTTGAGTCTTTTTACCGAAGCGTCACTATTTACACCCACTACCAAAATATCACCAAGCTTTTTCGCCTTTGCAAGATAGCTTACATGACCGGCATGGAGTATATCGAAGCAACCGTTTGTAAAGACAATGCTACCTTTATGGCTAGAGAGTATCTCCAAAAGCTCATCTTTGGTTTTGATCTTGCTCTCCCCCGCTCTACCGTAAAGTGTCTTTTCGTACGAGCTTATCTCCTCTTTAGTAGCGGTTGCGGCACCCACTTTACCGACTACAACGGCGGCGGCGGCATTTGCAAACTTAGCAGCATTTAGAAGGGATTTACCACTGGCTAAAGCGTAAGCCAAAGCCGCCAAAACCGTATCTCCAGCACCCGTTACATCAAAAACCTCTCTAGCTAAGGTCGCGATCTTTTGCATCTTGCCCTCTTCAAATATCGCCATCCCCTCTTCTGATAGCGTAATGATAAGAGCCTCAAGTCCAAGCTCATCTATCAGTTTCTCTCCCGCATTTTTAAGCGTCTCATCATCTTTTATATCAATCCCGCTTGCCAAAATAGCCTCTTTTTTATTTGGCGTAAGAAGTGTCGCACCTCGATATTTGCTAAAGTCTTTTCCTTTCGGATCTACCAAGATAGGCTTATCGTACTCTTTCGCGAGACTGATTATCTCTTTTGTCAAAGAGTCGGTTAGCACCCCTTTGTTATAATCAGACAAAACTACAAGATCATACCCTTTGAGCGCCTCTCTAAAAGTATTTAATATCGCACTTTGCTCCTCATCAGATATATCTTTTCTATCCTCTTTATCAACTCGCACTATCTGCTGATGTTGGGCGATGATACGGCTCTTTTTGGTTGTCGGTCTATCTTTGGAGGTTATAAGCAGTTCGGTAGTAACTTGCTTCTCCTCTAATCTCTTTTTAATAAACTCACCCGCTTCATCAAAGCCTATAACGGAGCAGACACCTACTTTGGCTCCAAGGGAGAGGAGATTATTGACTACATTTCCAGCACCGCCAAGTAGATTCTCTTCACTTTTTATATCTACAACTTGAACGGGTGCCTCCGGAGAAACTCTATCACAACTACCATAGAGGTAGTGGTCAACCATCAAATCCCCAACAACCAATATCTTACAATTTTCAATCATCTATTATACTCACTCTCATAAACCCTTTTTATCTCATCTTTATACGCTCTTATCCCCTCTTCAAGTGAAAATCTCGGTTCATAGCCTAAGTGCTCTTTAGTTAAAGAGATGTCAGCTTGTGTAAAAAATTGGTATCTACCAATGTATGGATTTTTTATGTAACGGTTTCCTAAATTAGTACTAAACTCATTTTGAAGTATATCTGCTATATCTTGGAAACTTCTTGCTATACCTGTTCCTACATTATAAACACCGCTTTTTGCCGTTATAGCTTTTATATTTGCCTGTATCACATCTTCGATATATATAAAATCTCTCTTTATTTTATCACTTCCCTCAAAAAGTTTCGGTGCTTCTCCATTTAATATCTGCAAACCAAACTGAAGTACCATAGATGCAGTTTTTCCTTTGTAATATTCACCTTTTCCGTAAACATTAAAATATCGTAGCCCGACTACTTGGATTTCAGGATATTTTTTTATATATCTGTATGCTAGATTATCCATAGCGAGTTTAGAGAAGCCATATACATTATTTGGCATCTCCACTCCAACTTTTTGAGGGGAAGGCGCATCACCGTAAGTGGCACCGGATGAAGCATATACCAAAGTAGCTTTACTATCTTTAACAATCTCCAAAAGCTCTTTAAAGGTATTTACATTTGTTTTAATCATAATATTTTGATCAGACACGGTAGTATCAGATATAGCAGCCTCATGAAAGATAATGTCAAATTTGCTATCTTTTATCCACTCTATCACACCTCTATCGCAAATATCACCGCTAATTATCTCGCCCTTAAAGTCTATAAGATTTTTAAAGTGCCCAAAGCTTTTGAGGTTTCCGTTTTCAAACCTACTACCATCTCTAAAGATATCCAAAACAGAAATAGAAGCATTTGGATACTCTTTTTGCAAATAGTGTGCTAATGCACTCCCGATAAAACCCGCTCCACCGGTAATCAAAATCTTTTTATCGTTTAAATCTTTCTCTACATACTTCATATACTTATTTTATCAAAATGAGTTAAAGTTTAGGCTACTGCTTAAGTGCTTTTAGATAAAATCTACAAAATTATCTATCAAAAGATTGTACTATTATGAATATATTTATTGAGCTTCCTACATGGCTTGGCGACACGGTTATGGCGACTCCTGCTATTGAAAACTTGGTTGGAGTATATCCTGATTCCAATCTTACACTTTTTGGCTCAACCGTATCGATACAAGCTATGGAAAATCACCCGAGCGTAGTTAAAACTATTGTTGATAAGAGCAGACAAAAGGGCAACAGGTTTATAAATCTGTATAGATACTCTAAAGAACTAAGCAACTTTGATATAGCCATCTCTTTTAGAAGTACTTTGGCATCTAAGTTTTTATTGACCCTCATCAAAAGCCGTAGAAAGTTTCAATACAAAAAAGAGAAAAAAATCATAAGACATCAAGTACAGCGATATAACGACCTGATAAAAAAAGTTACAAATATGGATGTTAAACCGCAAAAACAAAAATTATATTTTACCCCATTTAAATATGATAAAAAAACATTAGGCATCAATCCGGGTGCAACTTACGGAAGTGCCAAGAGATGGTATCCTGATAGGTTTGCCGAAGTAGCAGAAAAACTAAGTAGTGAGTTTGATATCGTTATCTTCGGCGGACCAAATGAGATCGATATAGCCGATGAGATTGAAGATATTTTAATAAACAAAGAGATACAAGCAACAAATCTTGCTGGAAAAACATCTATAAAGGAGCTTGTCGAATATATTGGGGGAGTTGATCTGTTTATCACTGCCGATAGTGGTCCTATGCACATCGCTGCCGCATTTGATACTCCTACCGTCGCCCTATTTGGTCCAACAAATCATATAGAGACATCCCCTTGGATGAATGAAAACTCACACATCATCAGGTATGATATGGAGTGCGCTCCTTGCATGAAGAGGGTATGTCCGATAAAAACTCATGAGTGTATGAAAAAAATAACTCCGGATGATGTTATTGATTTATATAGGAGTCTAAATATATGAAGTGCAGTCTTATTTTAACCACATATAACTGGAAAGAGGCATTAAAGCTTTCATTAACTTCAGCACTAGACCAATCGCATAAACCGAGCGAGATAATCATTGCCGATGACGGAAGTAGAGATGATACAAGAGATTTAATCACCAAATTTCAAAATAGCTCAGATATTCCTATCATACATGTATGGCAAGAGGATAGAGGTTTTAGATTGGCAAAGATTAGAAATGAAGCTATCAAGAGATGTTCGTACGAATATATTATCTTCTCTGACGGAGATATGGTACTTCATCCCCACTTTGTAAAAGATCATTTAAACTGTGCAAAAAAGGGAACATATATACAAGGTAGCAGAGTCTTAATGGGTCAAAGATATACTAATAAGATATTTCAAGCCGGTCATTTTATAAAACCCTCTTTCTTTTCAAATGATATAAAAAATAGAAAAAATTCTCTATATTTACCACTTTTATCAAAATTGATTTGTAAACTACAATTTCAAAAGTTAAAAAGTGTCAGAGGGTGTAACTTTTCTCTTTTTAAAGATGATATATATAGTGTAAACGGTTTTAACGAAGAGTTTAATAGCTGGGGTAGAGAGGATAGTGAGTTTGTACAAAGACTATTTAACAAAGGTTTTTATAGAGTAAATTTGAAGTTTGCCGCTATTCAATATCATCTCTATCACAAAAGTTCAACTGTTCTAGATAAAAATGATGAACTATTAGATAGAGCCATTAATGAAAAAACTACTTGGTGTGAAAAAGGTTTAATTTCCAAGTAGAGCTTATCAATGCCCCTACAACATACTCCTAATATTTAACGCTAAATAGAGGATAACAAAATTTAGTATAAATATCAGCATTGAGGTACTTCGTGCCAAAATCTTCTCTTTGGTCGTTTTCTCTCTGCCATTTGCTTTGAACGAAACCTTCATGTGGACGATAGTTGCGATAGTTATCAACGCTACGAGAGCTATCTTTACATGCATCCAGTATCCAAGCTCTTGAGAGAATTTATTTGGCATATCGTGAAAACCGTTAACCATATACATATAGGTACCGGTTATGAGCAGAAGTATTAGTACCACTGACTCAAAGTAGCCGTATATCGGTCCTATATGGTAGTAGATGACTCTTTGAGCCTCTTTGTCTCGTATAAAGATCCCAAAAATAAATAGCAAAACCGCCCCACCGATCCAAGTAGCTGCTGAAGCCAAGTGAATATACAAAACAAACTTATACATACTCTTCCTAATTTTTAAAAGAGAAGTATAACTAAAATTATTTAGTCCTCCTCCAACTTTCGAAATTAGTTTTAGTTTTTAACTTCATACAACTCTTTAAACAAAAATGCCTCTATCACATCATCTATCTCTCTTTGCGTCGGCGCCTCAAGGACGGGTATCGACTCTTCCAAAAAAGGCCAGATATAGTCTCCTCTATCAGCCACTACTACACAGTCAAAAAATTCTTCGATTTCTCGCCAATCATCAAAGTACTCAACCTCCTGTATCTTCCCCTCTTCTAACGCATACATTGCCCAGGTTTTAGCTTTGTCTATATTGGTAAGCTTCCCATCTTTTTGGTCTAAAGGCATGACGATTAACATAACTACATCTTCCTTTTTCTAAAATCGATCAGTGGCAGATCAAGAGCCGATATATGTTGCCCAAGCCATGAGATAAAATCATCCTCCAAATAGTTTCTGAGCTCATCTCTGTCACGCCCAGTTTGCCAATTAAAGAGGAGATATCTAACTTCATTTAGTATTTTATAGTGCTCCCCTTTATGAAGCTCTCCCATCGTATACCCCTCAACCTCCATCAACTCCTCTTCATATTTAAAGTGGCTGTCAATATGCTCGATGAACCTCTCAAGCTCTTGTGTTACCTCCTCATCACTTCCATGCTCCAAACGCTCCAGCAGTAACTCCAATACCCTAAGCTCATCTCTATGTATCTCATCTAAACGTTCATCACTTGTTAGCGGTAAATTGACATCAACTCTCAATGAAAACCCCCTCCCCTCTATCTTTTTGCACTCTATCTCGTTTAAACACTTTTGCGTTCATGGCGATATAAACGCCACTCTCAAGCCTCTCGACCACTCCTAGAGCAAAACCGAAGTTAAAAAGTGCATCAGAGTTCTTTAACGCATATGGTACCATAGCACCGGTAAATACAACGCGCTTATCACCCACTTCACCGATATATTTTGCAGACTCGACCATCGTATCGGTACCGTGTAGTACTAAGATATTTTTGGATCTAGAACCCAGTATCGCCTCTTTGATAAGAGCCCTATCACTATCATCCATATGAAGCGAATCTTTTAAAAAAAGTAGTTTAGAAGAGAGTGGTTTGGTTATGCGTGCTTGAGAGATCATCTTTGCAAGATGATCTTTATCAAATATCAGTTCTCCTCTTATATCATCGTAAGTTTTGGCAATAGTTCCGCCTGTTATGAGTATCTCAACCATATTCTCTCCTATCCCACTTTGCTATGTGAGATAGTAGCAAATTAAGGGTAATATCCTCTTAATTTGTAAAATGTTCTACAGGAAGATCATTTGCATTCCAAGCATTAAAGCCGCCAATGATATGCTCTACATTTGTAAAACCATTTTCAGCTAAGAGCTTTGCCGCTTTTTTTGTTCTAGATCCGCTATGGCAAATCAAAATAATATGTTTTGATTTGTCACCATTTGCCAATTTTAAAACATCATCGACAAAATTACTATTAAGAGATCTTTGTTTTGTAGTATCTTCTGCAGTTCTTGAAGCGTTTGGTGTTCTCCACTCATATACAGCATTTAAACTTCCTGCAGGATAACCATCATCCAACTTTCTCTCCCAATCATTTCTTACATCTATAAATAGTGCGTCACTTGGAATCTGAAACGCTCTGGTCAAAGTAATTTCACTATAATTACCATCTTCAGCTTTTGTAGATTGATAATTGTATGTTATAGTTTCATTTGTATCATTAGTATCTTTATATTGTTGAAAAACTTCAGAAGATCTATTATCGTCACTTGATGAACTAGAACTTCTACACCCGCTAAATGAGAGACCAATAACGACTACTAAAATCAGTAAAAAACGAAAAAACATAATAACCCCTTATTATAAATATTTAACAAATTGTAACAAGTAAATCTTTTTTTACTATTAGTGTTTTAACTATAAGCTTTACTTAAGATAAAATTAATTATTTGTTAATATTATACTTTAGCGTATCAAAAGCCTCTTTAATATCATCCTCATCTACGCTATGGGTCAAATCTTTATAATAAGAAAAAATCAACTTTTTATCATGATATAGCTCTAGACGGATATATCCGGAGGGAAAGCTCGCCAAGATCTTTTTATCAACATTTTGGTTTGAATTGCAAACGATAGCACTTTTTTGAGAAACAAAAAGTTTGTTACTACAATTTTTATCAAAATGGTAAAACTTTGATAGCGTACTATTTACAAACTTACCGTTACTTTCAGCCAATGCGATGCAATTGAGATCTTTGAGATCCTGTTTTGAACTACTCACAATAGCTTTATCATTACAAGCCGAAAATAGGAGTGCGGCAAGTAGTATAAAAAATATTTTTCTCATCTCTTACCCTCTTTTAAAGTCAGATCGAAAATATAGCTACTACAAACTTTCAACTATTTTAAAGTAAACTTTCTCAATGCAAAGTGCTTTAACGGTAACCACACTCAACCATCAAATCAAATCCCTACTTGAGACACACTATCTTCAAGTAACCGTCATCGGAGAGGTCTCTAGGGCTACTTATCACTCTTCCGGACATCTCTACTTTACACTAAAGGATGACAACTCAGCCGTCTCCTGTGTGATGTTTAAAGGAAACAATCAAAAACTAAAGTTCCAAGTAGAAGATGGGATGGAGGTGATTGTAACGGGTGGCGTTACGGTATATACTCCAAGAGGAACCTATCAGATAAACTGTACAAATATAGAGCCTAGTGGAAGCGGAGCTTTAGCGATAGCGTTTGAGCAGTTAAAAAAGAAACTTCAAGAGAAGGGCTACTTTGATCCAAATAGAAAAAAGGCTATTCCAACATTTCCTAACACTATCGCTATCATCACTTCAAAAACGGGAGCGGCTATAGAAGATATGAAGCGTGTCGCCGCAAAAAGATGGCCTCTGGCAAAATTTATCTTGATCGATACCCTTGTTCAAGGTGATCAAGCCGCCGATATGATCGCAAACCATATCGCTTATGCCGATAAGCTTGGAGTGGATGTGATCGTCATAGGACGGGGTGGTGGAAGTATAGAGGATCTCTGGGCATTTAACGAAGAGGTGGTAGCGGATGCTATCTTTGAGGCAAAAACTCCCGTCGTTTCAGCTGTAGGACATGAGATAGACCATACTATAAGCGACTTTTGTGCCGATCTTAGAGCTCCTACACCATCAGCCGCTATGGAGATGATTCTTCCAGATATCTTTGAGATAACGATGACAGTCGATACTTTAAGGGAGCAGTTTGATGAGCGATTTTTAAGAGTTATCTCCAACAAAGAGCAGCAGCTTCTTCACGCCAAAGAGATCTTCTCAACCTACTCCTATAGAAGCAAATTGGAGCGTCTTGCAGAGAAAATCGATACGCTAAAAGAGCAGTTTGGAAGCTTTAAAGCGTTAGTACTAAGTAAAAAAGAGGAGTCAATCAGGCATCTCAGAGAGCTTTATGAGCGAAACAACCCTGCTTTAAATGTCAAAGTGGGCTATGTTCAGTTATCAAAAGATAACAAAGTACGAAGTTTGGAGGATATCAAAGTGGGTGATGAGGTGGAGCTTAGCGATGCAAAGGAGATCGCAAAAGCGAAGATCCTCTCTAAAAAAGCTATTTTTTAATCGCGTTGTAGATCTCGTGGATATGCTCACGCATAGGCACAATTTTGATATTTGTCTCTTTTGCAGAGAGCGGGATATTGCTTACCATGGTAAAATCTTGATCATCAGTTGAGAGTCTTGAGCCATCTACATAGAGGGTATAGTTTCCGGGAATTATCTCAAACTCTATCTGCTCTTGAGGGTCTACCCTATTTGGCTTATCTTTTCTTGCCGGATCATCCGGATTGTACTCATCGAGTGTATAGGGGTAGATGGTATTGCCTCTATCATCTTTGAGATAGATATCTATATCATTGATTAATTTATCATTTGCACATGAACCGCAATGATCTATCGTCCCGTCAACCCACGCCACGGTTACTTTCAATTTTTGATACTCTTGATTGGCGATATAGTAGCTTTGTATCTCATTCTTATGAAGCGTATCTAATTTGATAAGTGGGCTGTTAGTACTAAGCGTATCGATCACCTTTACAGCACTTAACGCATCGATCCTTCCAAAACCGCTTTTGTAGTCTGGTCCCGGATTTTCTATATCCATAGCGGTGTTGAAGAGGATCGCTTTGATGGTATCCACCCTCGGATTTGCATCGGTTATCTGTTTATATCTTTGGGAGAGTAGCGTTACCACTCCGGTAGCCGCAGGCGATGCCATCGATGTCCCGTACATCCTTTTATAAGATGTGTCATCATAGTCATTGGTTGAGAGTACATTGTTTCCATCCATGGCGATATCGGGCTTGAGTCTTCCCCCATTTACTGGTCCTCTACTGCTAAAGTTGTTGATATATCTACTTCTATCATCGACCGATGCCACCGTGATGACATTTTTGGCATTTGCACCACCTTTAATGAGGTTCCAATAGCCGTAGCTACTATCTGTTTTCCATTTCATACCGTCATTTCCTGCCGCTATCACAACTTGTAGATATGGATTTGAGTGGATCAAAAGGTCAAACTTTTTACTCTCGGCATCATATTCGCCTAAACCTTCACTCCCCTCAAAGCCGTAGGAGTGGTTGGATATCAACACCCCCTCCTCCTCATATAACTTTTTGACACTATCGGCAAAGTAGATATCTTGATAGGATAAGACATAAAGCTGGGCATTTTTCGCAAAACCTCTCGAGGTATAGAGATGCACACCGGCAGAGATCAGAGTTCCGGCAACATGGGTGGCATGCTCATTGGTATCGGCGTTTGTAAGATTGTGCACTCTGCCTCTAAGCTCTACATGGGTCGATCTTACGCCTCCTCCGTCAACTAAGCCTATCTTCATTCCCTCTCCGTTGAGGTAGTACGGAGCCTTCCAGAGTTTATCTACATTACTCTCCTGCGCACTCTCTAGATTGTATGTTGTAAACTTTGATTTTTCAAGCTCATCTACCAAGCCTAATTTTCTATCTCCAAAATATATAGGTTGATCGATACTATTTTGTTCAAACGGATCGATGATCTCTTCCGCAACTTGCCCTTTCCCTTTTTGATAGTATCCTATATGATTTGGACACTCGATCTCAATCATATCTCTAAAGCGTGTACCGTGAATCTCTATTTCATCATAATATGCTTTATATATACAACTGCTATCCTTTATCGTTACCCTATCCCCGATATGGATAAAGTTATGGAGTTTAAACCTATTCAGTTTATTTTCATCATAAATCGTCACCTCTATCTCTTTCCCCTCATCTTCAAGTCTATACTCAACTTTACCGCCAAGATTCTGGAGAGATCTTAGCGTTATGAGAGTATCATTTGCTTTATAGGACAAGGTCTCCTCTTCGATCAATTGATCGTTTTTGAATTTAAGATTTTTTATCTTCTTATCACCGTTTGGTACTAAATAGTTATAGAGTATAGTACCGTCAAAGTTGGCGGGAGTATTGAACTCCTTACCGGATTCTCCTCCGCCGCTACTAGTACTAGGAGATGAGGAAGAAGCTCCTCCGCAGCCCCATATAAAGATCGATAAGGTGATACTTAATACAACTTCTCTCATAGAAGTTATATCGACTCAAAGTAATAAAACTTTAACCTCTTGACCCGCTATATATAAAGTTTTAGGCTCATTTGCATGTAAAAGTAGCGTTTGAGCCAAATTTTTCTCATCGATATCATCAAAATGATATACCGCCAAATCGCTATCTTTTCCCACCTCAACACTTCCTTTATTGAGCTTATATAGTTTTGCGGGATAGTGCGTAGAAGCTAGTAACAAGCTCTTAAAAAGCTTTGGCAACGGCGCTTTTTGGTGAAGCATTATCGCCGCTCTCATCTCATCCCAAAGCGACAAGGAGTAGTTTGAACTAAGTCCATCGGTCACCAAGGCAAAGTTTTTTAACATTTCGATCTCTAACCGCCTATTTCCAAGTAGTCGATTGCTTCGTGGAGAGTGGGCGATCATGCCGATACGCTCCATCAGATCTAACTCTTTATCGTTTGCGTAACAGCCATGTACAAATAGTGTTTTAACGCCTTCAAAGAGCTCTAAATACTCTATAGGCTCATTAACCGGCGCCGCATGAGGGTTAAAACGCTTGAGAAATTCGCCAAATCTACCGCCTCCGTTATCGAGCCACTCTCTCTCATAACGACTCTCCATAAAGTGGGTAGATATGAAAGCACCCTCCTCTTTTGCAAAGGCTAAGACCTTATTGACTAAAACCCTATGGGTCGAGTATGGCGCATGCACGGCTATAGCGGGTATAAAACGCTCACTCTCATACTCTTTACTTTTCTCATATCTATCTAAAAAGTCCATATACATCGCATCCACCGCATTTGGTGCTGACCCCAACACTTCATTAAAGTAGATCACATTCATTTGCGACTTTGCGCAACTTTTTAGATCTTTTCCAAAACTACTGATCGCACCGATAGTCGTAGTACCGCTCTTTAGCATACTTTTTAAGGCATCATCGATACACACTTCAGAGCAGCTATCTGCCAATGTATCACGATGGGTGATCACACTCTGCAGCCAATCGATAAAATCACCATAGACAAGGGTTGATAGATTTGCCGAATACTCTAAATGGGTATGGAGGTTGATGAGTCCAGGCATCAATACCGAACCTTTACCAAACTCAAACTGCTCCGCATCTGGATACTCAGCCTTTAACTCATAAAATGGGGCAATCTTCTCTATCTTAGTACTAAATGCAACCGCCCTATCCTTTAGTACGCTAAATCCTGCATCACATACAACGATATACTCCGTTTTTACTATCTTCATATACTATCCTTAATCTAAACCCATCTTTGTTATAATATCTTATCACATATATACAAAGGAAAATCATGAAGATACAAGTCATACAAGGTCCAAACCTCAATATGCTAGGAATCAGAGAGCAAAATATCTACGGTCCAATGAAACTAGAGGATATCCACAAGCAGATGGAGGCGTATGCAAAACAGACAAATATGGAGATAGAGTTTTTTCAATCAAATCTAGAGGGTGAGATCGTCGACAAGATCCAAGAGTCTCTCGGTGTAGCCGACGGTATCATCATCAACCCTGCCGCATATACTCATACATCGATCGCGATAAGAGACGCTATCAAAGCGGTATCTCTACCGACTATCGAAGTGCATATATCCAATATACAAGCTAGAGAAGATTTTCGAAAAAAGAGCCTGATCGCACCAGTTTGTGCGGGTACTATCAGCGGTTTTGGTCCATTTTCATACCACTTGGCGATGGTTGCGATGGTCCAAATCCTCAATGAGATAGAGGCGATGAAGAAGGCTCAAAATAGTGAGCAAAAGTAACTATATCTTAAAAGATGAGAGTGCCGTTTACTATGAATGCGGCTTCTCATGTGACAATGAGATATTTTTAAAACTGGGTAGTGAAGCCTTTTTTATCACCGATGCCAGATATACCACAGAAGCTAAAGAGCAGATCAAAAATGCATGTGTGATAGAGGCGGATAGAGATCTCATAGCAAAAGCCAAAAACCTTATCAAAAAATCAAAGATCAAAAACCTTATCTTCGATCCCAACGAGTGGAGTGTGAGTGCGTATGAAAAGTTAGCGAAATCGCTCGATATCAAGTGGATCAAAAAAGAGAAGTTCTCCCACAAAAAGCGCATCATCAAGAGAGAGGATGAGATAGAGATCATCCAAGAGGCGGTCAAGATCGGAGCGAAGGGCTTTGATAGATTTGCCGCATATCTGAGAGATAACTCTCAAGCGGCACTCAGCGAAAAAAGACTCTTTTTTGAGATGAAGTCGATTTTAGAGGATTTTGGAGAGTACGCTCTCAGTTTTGATCCCATCGTAGCAATCAACCACAATGCGGCAAAACCGCATGCCTTACCCACAGACACCACTCTAAAAAGCGGCGACCTTTTACTTGTAGATGCCGGCGTGAAATATCAGAGATATTGTAGCGACAGAACGCGAACCGCTCTCTTTGATAGAGAGATAGCGTTCTCTAAAGAGCAGAGATTTAAGGACCCTAAAGTACAAAAGATTTATGATCTAGTACTAAAGGCGCAAGAGTCCGCCATAAAAGCGATCAAACCGGGTATGCAAGCGAGTGAGATCGATAAGGTAGCCAGAGAGGTGATTGACAAAGGTGGCTACGGCAAATATTTCACCCACTCGACGGGTCACGGTGTCGGACTCGATATCCATGAAGAGCCCTACATCTCAAAACGATCAAAAACGACTATCAAAGAGGGAATGGTCTTTACGGTGGAACCGGGTATCTATCTACCGGGAGCGTTTGGCGTAAGGATAGAGGATATGGTAGTCGTTAGAGGTAGTGGAGCGGAGATATTATAAAAAGAGCATCAAAACGGCTAGTACTAAGTGAAGATTTAACGCTCTTTTATGAGCGCTACTATCCTAAAAGCTCTCACAAAAAATCAGCTAAAAAGCATAGAGCCATCATCGGTATAGGCGGCAATATCGGAGATGTTAGAGAGCGATTTTATAGGCTTTTTCTCTACCTCAGTAGAAGTAAAAGCGTCGATATAGTCCAAAGCTCTCCTATCCTTAAAAATCCTCCGTTTGGATATCTGGATCAGCCAGATTTCTATAATGCGATCATCGAATTAAAGACTAATCTCTCTCCTCACCAACTCCTCAAATATCTGCTCTACATCGAAAAAAAGTTTAAACGAAAACGAGTTTTTAAAGATAGTCCAAGAACTTTAGATTTAGATATGATATTTTATGATAAACTAAAATTTAATACAAGATACTTGACTCTTCCACACCCTCATTATCATGAGCGAGAGTCTGTTTTGATACCGTTGATGCTCATTTCATAGGTGGTAAGGAGACTTAGAGGTGAAACTATATACTTTTACGGGAGCTTCTCCTGCCGAAGCACTCAGAAAAGCACAAAGTGCTTGCGGCAAGGATGCGATAGTCATTAGTACTAAAGAGTTAAAAAAGAGGTCTCTTAACTCACCTGCGCTTTATGAAGTGGTCGTTGCTACAGAGGAGGATTATCTCAAAAAGGAGAATGAGGCTAGTACGAAAGCTTTTCATTCACCACCCTCCTCCAATGATGATGTCGTATTAAATCTCTCAAACCAAGCCAAAAAGTTGGCAAAATCGATCCCCCCTGATAGAGAACCGATACTATCGAAAATCAAAGAGGAGGAGAACAATCTCAACTACAAAGAGCTAGAAGAAAATCTCAACCGCCTCAACCAAAAGCTCAACAATCTCCAAGAGATCCTTTGGCAGGAGAGGCTTACAAAAAAAGAGGAGCTTCTCATCCCGCCCGAATTTGCCAAAATCTACAACATCACGCAAAAAAGCGGTATGGCAAAAGAGCATATCGATGAGATCATGCGAAATACACTCAAACATATGCCACCCTATATGAAAAGTGATCCAAAGGCAATCGAGAGATACTTTAGTGTGCTTCTCAAAAAGATGATACCCATAAGAGTCGAGCAAAAGTTAGCTAGAGGTGAAAAGAGGATCATCATGCTGGTGGGTCCAACCGGTGTGGGTAAAACCACAACTCTAGCCAAACTTGCCGCTAGATACTCCTTTTTAGAATTCAACTACAAAGTCGGCATCATTTCACTCGATAGCTATAGGATAGGTGCTCATGAGCAGCTCTACGCTTATGCGTCGATGATGAAACTACCGCTTGAGGAGGTGATAGATTCTCAAGACTTTACTAGAGCGCTAAACGCCCTTAGCTACTGCGATATCATCTTGATTGACACAGTGGGAAGCTCTCAATATGATAAAGAGAAAATCTATAAAATCGCCAAACTGGTTGAGAGCGGAAATAGAAAGATAGATGTCAATCTCGTAGTCTCGGCGCCTACAAAGCTGGAAGATTTAAGAGATATCTATAAAAACTTTTCACTCTTCAAACTCGATACGCTCATCGTTACAAAGTTTGATGAGACCAATAGCTTCGGAAATATTTTTTCACTCTCTCTAGAGAGCTCACTCCCTTTTAGCTACTTCTCTACCGGTCAAGAGGTACCTGACGATTTGATGGTGGCAAATAGTGATTTTCTGATAGAGTCCATACTCAAAGGCTTCAAATCAAAAGAGGTGGCAGATGCATAAAGCCAAAATCATCACCGTTGCAAGCGGCAAAGGTGGTGTCGGCAAAAGTATCTTTTGCGCAAACTTCGCCTATCTGCTCAATCAAATGGGCTACAAAGTTGCCATCTTGGATGCCAACTTCGGTCTCCCCTCTCAAGATATCATCTTCAATGTAACTGTTGATAAAACTTTCACCGATCTACTTAAAGCATCGGCTGATATGGCTGAGGTGATTATAGAGATCAAAGAGGAACTCTATCTCATCCCCATAGATAGTAGCGATGAGATTTGTTTGTATGACGGCAAGTATATCGTAGATAGATTTTTGGATGAGACGACGCTTTTGGATAAGATAGATTATCTCATCATCGACAGCGCTCCCTCTATCGATCCAAAAACGCAAGAGCTCTTTAAGATCTCCGACCATATCATTATCTTATCTACCAACGATCCGGCATCCATCACAAGTAGTTACACCTCACTAAAGATAGCGAGCAAATACTGCGACTCTATCGGCTTAGTACTCAATATGACCGATAAAAAAGAGGATGCAACATTAATCTTTAATAAAATAAAAAATATAATCCTAAAACATAGTGACAACAACATTGAGATTGCCTATTTAGGCTATATTTCACCTAGTAATTACATCTCTAGATCTTCACTAAAAAGAGCACTTTTTGTCAAAGAATATCCCAATAGTTTAGCAACCTATCAACTAAATGAAACTATTTATAATTTCTTCATAAAATTGGAACACAAAGTGCTTAACTCTAAAGTGAAAAAGAGTTTTTCTGTTATCATCAACCATTTAATAGAAAAATTTTAGTAAAATTTAAAAATACTTCACTTAAGGGTAGAATAAGATGAGAAGTGAAAACTTCGTTGCATTTTTTACTGTTTGCGGCTTTTTCATAGGTCTCATATTCTCTTTTGTGAAGTTGGATGATTTACTAGATATATTTTTCTATACGGTTGCGATTACGCTCTTTTTTCATCTGTTTATCCATTTAGTATGGGTTCTTATCATTAAAACAAACGATCTCTTTACGATAAAGTTTGATAAACATGAGTATGAGAGCGTTATCAATGAGCAAATTATGCAGCTCAAAGAGCGAGAAAACAGGATAACAACTCTACTAAAAAGTTTAAATGATCACAAAGAATTTGAAAAAGAGAGGATTAGCAGCTAATGAGTAGTGTTGAAGATTTAGCAAAAAATAATGATGTGGTTCTTCAGTTTTTACCTGCAGTGAGAGCAATGAGTTTTAGATTAAAGGAGAGGCTTCCATCTTCTGTCGATGTCAATGATCTGATATCCATAGGTATCGAGGAAATGGTAAAACTCTCAAGAAGATACGATAAGGAAATTAACGACTCATTTTGGGGATATGCCAAAAAGAGAGTTTACGGCTCTATGCTTGACTATCTCAGAAGTCTTGATATCGTTAGCAGAAACAATAGAAGATTGATCAAAGCGATAGATGTTGAGATATCGAAACATTTAACCGAAGAGGGGGTAGAACCAAATGATGAGTTTTTGGCAAAAAAACTTGGTGAAACCCCCGAAAAGATCAGAGAGGCTAGAATGGCTTCTGAGATGAGTAACTCAGTACCGCTCAATGAGCAAATTATCCATCAAACGACTCACAGTGTAGAGGAGGTAGTGGAAAAAGATCAAATGATCGAAGCGATAAAATCGATCGTACTAGAGCTAAATCAAAGAGAACAGACCATTATCCAACTCTACTATTTTGAAGAGCTGAACTTAAAAGAGATCAGTGAGATACTTGATATCAGTGAGTCGAGAATCTCGCAACTCCACAAAAAATTGATGAAACAGATAAGAGATAGATTGGTAGCATAATGGCAGATATTTTAAGTCAGGATGAGATCGATGCTTTAATGGATGTTGTTGATGAGGTCGAAAATGTAGAAGAGGCTACAGCCAAAGCGCTTAAAGATGATCGACAAATCAGCCTCTATGACTTCAAAAGACCAAACCGTGTCTCTAAAGAGCAGCTAAGAGCTATCAGAGGTATACATGATAAAGTTGCCAGAAACTTAGCTTCAGAGATGTCAACAACGCTAAGATCTATCATAGAGATATCCCTACAATCGGTCGATCAGATGACTTACGGCGAGTTTTTGATGTCTCTGCCAAACCCAACCAGCTTTAACATCTTCTCTATGAAGCCGCTCGACGGATCGGCGATACTCGAGATCAATCCATCGATACTCTTTCCAATGGTCGATAGACTTTTAGGAGGGAAAGGCGAAAGCTACAATATCGAGAGAGAGCTTACCGATATCGAACTCAATCTTTTAGATAATATCTTAAGAATCGTTATGAGTAAACTCAGAGAGGCTTGGGAGCCTATCATCAAGATAGCTCCGGTTGTCGAGTCCAAAGAGTCTAGCCCAAATGTAGTCCAAATCGTCGCACAAAATGAGATCGTTATCATGATCGTACTAGAGATCACCGTAGGCGAAACCAACGGTATGATCAATCTCGCCTATCCCGTCATCCATCTAGAGTCGATCCTTTCCAAACTAGCAAGCAAAGATATCATGCACGGTGAAAGAAACACAAAAAAGAGTAGAAACACCGAACTCAAAGCGCTCATTAATAGAGCCGATATTCTCCTAGAAGCGATATTGGGCACCACCAACCTCTCTCTCAAAAAAATATTGGAGCTTAAAAAGGGTGATGTGATAAAACTCAGAGAGCATCAAAGCAACAGCGCTAAAATATTTATCGACAATAAAGAGGTCTATAGCGCTATGATGGGCATACAAAATTCACAAAAAAGTGTTAAAATAGAAAAACGAGTCGATAATGATCAAGATGAGATCAAAGAGATACTCAAAACCCTAGAGCACAAGAGGGTAAAAAAGATAGAACAAAGAAGAAAAGAGGCTATCAATGAATAACTTTGTAGAACTTTTAAAAAATGAGACAAGCTCTATCATCGAAACACTCACCGGACATGCACCCCAAATAAAGTTTGAAAACGAACAGGAGATCGATAAATCAACGGATATCCAAGCTCCGTTAGCGACTATCTATATCACTGCAAGCGGCGAAAACGGGAGCGGAAAATTGGCTCTCACTTTTGCGGCTACATTGGCTACCGCTCTAAGCGACCTCATGATGGGTGGTGAAGGGAGTGAACAAGAGAGTATGAGTGAAGATGATTTGGATGCCACCAAAGAGATCGCATCCAATATATTTGGATCTCTATCGACCACAATCGGTGCTCAACAAAATATGCCTAAACTTAACTTTGATATTGAAGATATCAAGTTTATCGAAAGCGGAAACCTTGAGCTTTTGGAATACAAACACCTCTATATCTACGAAGTATCCGTTGCTTCAACTACAGCCCAAATGACGCTTGCGGTTGATAGCGACTTTTTATCACTCTTTGGGGTCAAAGAGGATGATAAGTGTAAAAGCACACAAGAGCTATCTCTATCTGAGGAAGAGTTGAAAAATATCTCTCTCATTCTTGATCTTGAGTTGCCTGTTAGAGTAAGGGTCGGCACAAAAGTGGTACTCTTAAAAGATGTTTTAAATATGGATATAGGCTCCATCATAGAGTTAGATCAATCTGCAAACGAACCCCTAGATATACTCATAGGAAATAAAGTAATAGCAAAAGGTGAAGTCGTCATCGTTGACGGTAACTTCGGAGTGCAAATCATCGAGATAGGGACACCCAAAGAGCGATTGGAGCAGTTGAGGTAAGATTTTACTCCAATTAGATACCTAGCAACTTTTTATGAAGTATATTTTTCATCCTTTTATTGAGTGATCGCGGTGAGATGATACGCACCTTGGGGAGCCATTTGAGGATCAACTCCTCTATCTCTTGAAAATTTGTTACTTTATATTGCACCTCTATATCACCGTTATCAAAATATGCTACCACCTCTTGGCTTGGAAGATACTTTTTTAAGATAAAAAATCTCCGCACAGACTTATCAACCCTTAACCGCACAACGATCTCATCATCTCCAAAACTTGCCCAAGGTGTCTGAATCTTTTTGATAAAATCAACGATATCATGCTTGAGAAAAAAGGTTTTTTTGGTATCTATCACCTCCTCTATCAGTGATATTCGTAAAAACTCAAAATTGGATTTAGTGATATTTTCACCCACAAGATAGAAGTTTTCATTTAAAAAGAGTATCTTATAGGGATGGAAAATTCTCTCACTCACAAATCTCTCGGTTTTGTACATGATCTTTATCACTTTGTGAAATTTTATAGCATGCTCAAGCTCTCTGATGACATCTCTATTTTTGAGATTTTCCAAAGGACGGGATTTAAAGTCATATACCGCCATCGACCTATTTATCAGCGCCTCGGTTTGCTCTGATATGAGCGATTTTTGCGAAACGATATCAAATATATTAACGATATTTGCTAGGGTCATAAGATCTGTCGCTAGTAGCACATCTTCAAGCAATACTCTCTTATATGCTTGGTAACAATCCCCCTCTTTTGACAAAAAATCCCCAAATATCTCTCTAATAACTTCAAAATCCCTACGAATCGTTCTCTCACTCACCTCATACTCAATAGCGACTGTTGAGACACATAATCTCTTGGCATCATTTAATCTTTTTAAGATATCGAGTGTTCTATAGAGGGAGCTTCTTTGACTCATTTATTATCCAGTTCTTTCATTTTTTTGGTCAATTTCTCTTTAGTGATTATAGCTTGTGCATAGCAACAGAAAAAAGATTATAGGAGGATTATAAATTCATACAAAAATGAAAAAGCTTTTACCCTACCTTTAAATCCGCCACTTTAGCAATTTTCTCAAAATCTCTATCGCTATTCAAAAATATCAACTCCTCATTTATTGCAGTTACAGCAATTAGAGCATCTATCGTTCCACGAATAGTGATACCTTTTTTTCTGCAACTAAAAAATAATTTAGATGCATCATTAAATCTCTTATGAGTAGGATAATATATCTTTTGTGTACTAAGATAGCACTTCAATTTTTTATACTCACTCTCATCCTTTGCACCCTGAAGCAACTCTTGATAGCTAAAAGCAGAGATACCAAAAGGGATTTTATTCATGATGATATACTCCAGCTTTTTGCTCTGTTTTGTCTCTCTACCTTTCAGAAAATCGATAAGTACAGAGGTATCAATCAGATACATTATCTTTTCTCATACTTTTATAATCATAAGATTCATCAAAAGATATCTGCCCCTTCAAATCCATTAAAGAGAGTTTTTTGGCATTTTTAACAAACGCTTTCAGTGCAAGATTGATAATCTCCTTTTTTGTTTTGAGATTTGAATACTTAAAAGCCTCCTCCCTGAGTTTATCATCGATAACAACATTTGTCCTCATACATACTCCTCCTATAATACATTTACAATCACTATCACCTTACAGGGATAGAGATTGTAATGGGTTTGTGTTAGTATAAAGAGGGTTGATGTTGCCCCTTTTACAATTCACAGT
>JALWLO010000142.1 GCA_027084135.1 Campylobacterales bacterium
CATGAGTGATCAAAATATTCAGGCGCTTCGTGCACAGGAGCGAAAGCATATTCCCGTGGTTTTGACCAGAGAAGAGGTGAAACGGGTGATTGAAAATTTAGACGGTATTTATAATCTGATCGTTTCACTTATGTATGGATGTGGGTTACGCATGAATGAAGCGTTGAGCCTGCGGATAAAAGATATCGATATTGGCTTCGACAAGGTATATATCTAGGACAGTAAATCGTTGAAAGATAGGACAGTGCCTCTTCCGCAAAAGCTTAAAAGTCGTTTAGAAGTTCAGGTGCAAACGGTGGAGGCGTTGCATCAAAAAGATCTATCAGATGGTTACGGTACGGTCTATATGCCTTATGCGCTTGAAAGGAAGTTTCCAAATGCAAAATATGAGACAAAGTGGCAGTTTCTCTTTCCTATGAGAAATGTAGCCAGAGATCCTCAGAGTGATGTGATCCGCCGTCACCATATCCATCCAGCCACTCTTGGGAGAAATATCAAACAAGCAGCCATAAAAGCAAAGATAAATAAAAGAGTCACTTCTCATATCTTTCGTCACTCTTATGCTACGCACCTCTTACAAAGTGGGATGGATCTTCGCTCCATCCAAGAGTTGCTTGGACACAAGAGTGTAGAGACTACCATGATATATACTCATGTGGTAGCAGAGATGAACAAGTCAAAGCTTTTTAGTCCTTTAGACCTATAACCCACCACCCCTCTTCTTCGCCTGATAGACAAAAGCCAGTACTTCCGCCACCGCTTTGTAGAGGGTTTCGGGTATGAGTGAGTCTATCTCACAGCTTTTGTATAGTTCTCTTGCAAGTGGAGGATTTTCGACTATCTGTATCATATGCTCCCTGCCTATCTCTTTGATCTTGAGTGCGAGATGGTCAACTCCTTTTGCGATGACTCTCGGGGTGGACTCTTTTGTTTTGTCGTACCTTAGAGCGACGGCATAGTGAGTCGGGTTGGTGATGATCACATCGGCTTCGGGGATATTTTGCATCATCCTCTTTTGAGCCATCTCCATCTGTATCTTCTTGATCCTAGCCTTTACCTGCGGATCTCCCTCCATCTGCTTGTACTCATCTTTGATCTCCTGTTTACTCATCCTAAGATCCTTGAAGTATTGAAATCTCACGATCAAAAGGTCGATGAGTGCCAGGACAAAAAAGAGTATCAGCATCACCGCCGCAAGTAGGATAATCTTCTCTTTGAGCCAAGCCATCTGCGCATGGATATCTAGATGGATGACGCTCTTTAGCTCATCGCTAAATCCGATGAGAAAGTAAAAAGCGATGATAAAGACAAATGCCACCTTTGCCGTTATCTTGATGCCCTCAATCAACTTTTTCATCGAAAAGAGCTTTCCAAACCCTTTGATAGGGTCTATCTTGCTTAGTTTCGGTGCAAGCGGTTTGGTGGTAAATATAAACCCAAACTGCAATACAGCGGCTATCACACCCGATATCGCAACCACGGTAGCTAGCGGGATCACCATAAAAAGCATCTCTTTGAGGGTGGTAACGGCGATATCAAATATCGTGGATTTTGTCAGCTCCACTCCCATCATCTGATGGTAGTAGATATAGAGTTTTTGAACTCTAGTGTTGATAAAGCCTATCAGCGCAAAAGTCGCCCCTATCGCTACGATAAGCGTAACGAAACTGCTGACATCTTGGCTTTTGGGAACATTTCCCTCTTTTTTGGCATCCTCTATCTTCTTGGGGGTGGGCTCTTCGGTTTTTTCAGTATCATCAGCCATATCCAGCCTTTATCTAGTACTAAAAGGATATCAGTAGATATCGATTTTCGGTTTCCACCTTATCGCTTTTCCGATCACTTTGATATTGAGAGGATCTTTTTTATTGTACTTTATCTTTACATCGACACCTGTGGGAGCATAGCTTTTTTGTGGATCGGATATGACGATCACCTCTTGATCTTTAAATTCACCGGAAGCTTTTGTTGGACGATAGGCTATCTCATACTCATACTCTCCGGTTGGAAGGAGATTTGCTTTCTCGACTCTTCCGACCGTTTCAACCCACTCTTTTTGAGCACAAGAGCTAAAGAGAAGAAGCGTTAGTACTAAGAGTGAAAATAGTTTTATTTGCATGCGGAAAAACCTTAAATATTAAATATTCTTAGTACTAAGTTTACAATGTATTTAGTAAATAGTTGATTAACCGTTAATGCGCATCGACATATCGAGCCATACCGCTTTGTGGATGAGACTTCCGCTACTTATGGCGTCGATACCTGTTTTTGCATAGGAGACGATATTTTCTTTGGTGATATTTCCACTTGCCTCGAGCAGTATATGCGGGTAGTGCTCATCTCTATACGCTACCACCTTTTTTATCTCCTCTACTTCCATGTTGTCGCACATCACCAAGTCAACATTTGCCTCCATCGCCTCTATCGCCGCTTCGACACTCTCACACTCTACCTCTATCTTGGCGGTGTAGGGTATCCTCTTTCTCGCTTGTTTGATAAAGTTATCCAAGTCATCGATAGCGGCAAGATGCGTATCTTTAAGCATCAAGCAGTCATCCAGTCCGAGTCGATGATTTGTACCGCCTCCGCATCTGACGGCATACTTCTCCATGATCCTAAGTCCGGGACGCGTCTTTCGGGTGTCGAGAAGCTTGACATCTATCCCGTCAACGAGCTTGACAAACTCCGCCGTATTGGTGGCGATACCGCTACAGTGCATGAGTATGTTGAGTATCACCCTCTCATACATCAGTACACGATCCACTTCACCCCGCACTTTGCAGATGATATCCCCTTTTTTGATGGGATTTGCGTCAAATTTAAAAAACTCGATATCGATATGCTCCATGATGCCGAGCTCTTTGACATAGATCTTACCGGATAGTATCCCATCCTCTTTGGCTATCACTTTTGCCTCGACCATACGATGGTCACTTACTAAGCTAAAGAGATCCCCTCTACCTATATCCTCTAAAATCGCTTCTCGTACTACCTCTTTTATTCGCATCTTTCTACCTATATCTCAAACATTCTCTCAAGAGCTATTCTCGCCCACTTAACCGTATCTTCATCGACAAATATTTCGCTTACTATCCTATCCTCTTTGATAGAGAGTAGGGTGTCGTATAGATCTTGCAGGGTGGTTTCGTTCATCGTAGGGCACTCCGGCTTGGTGGATGAGAGGATATAGGTATTTTTATCTCTGAGTCTGTTTACCATATTGAACTCCGTCGCAACCGCCACCTTCTGCTCAGGGTCAAGCTCTTTGATATATTTGATGATCTGGCTGGTGGAACCGACAAAATCACTCTGTTGGCAGATTTCAGGCTGACACTCCGGGTGAGAGACGATCTTGATACCGGGATACTTGTTTCTATAAAACTCTATATCCTCTACCTCAAAGAGTTGGTGCACCGAGCAAAATCCGTTATAACAGATGATATCTGCCTCTTTCGGGTCACTTCCGTCACCTATGACGCATGATTTGAGTCCCATCATATGGGCGATATTTTGCCCGAGACACTGATCGGGAACAAAGAGTATCTTTTTACCGCTCTCCAACCCCTTTTCGATAATCTTTTTGGCGTTTGAACTGGTACAGACCATACCGCCCATCTTTCCGACTCTCGCTTTGACTTCGGCTGATGAGTTGATGTAGGTTATCGGGAGTATATCTTCATTTTTGATACCGGCTTCATTGAGTAGTTTGACACTGGTGTCATAGTGTGCACCGTCGATCATCCTCGCCATAGCACAACAGGCGATTTTCGGCATGATAACCCTCTTTTCAGGGGAGAGGATCTTTACACTCTCACCCATAAAACCGACACCGCAAAAGATAAGATAGGGATTTTCGTCATCTTTAGCCATCTGAGCAAGTTGCAGACTATCCCCGCTAAAGTCAGCCATCTCAAAGACATCATCTTTCTGGTAGTAGTGGGCAACGATCGTTACATCGAGTTCATCTTTTAGTGCTTTTATCTTCTCTTTCAATTCATTTTTATCCAAGCTTTAGCTCCTGTGAATAAATTTGGGATTACATAATGACACTATAACAAAAAAAGAGATAAAATTGAAGTGTAATTGAAACAAAAAGGCGTCTTAATATGGATTTACTATCAAATATCAATATACAGTTCTATCTATTGGCATATCTTGTGGGGAGTATCCCCTTTGGGTTGATTTTAGCAAAAGTCTTTGCCGGTGAAGACATCAAAAATAAAGGTAGCGGCAATATCGGTGCTACAAATGTACTAAGAGTGGTGAAGGAAAAGGATCCAAAACTTGCCAAGAAGCTTGGCATCGCAACCTTAGTACTAGATGCGCTAAAAGGTGTAGTCGTTTTGCTGATCGGTAAGTTTGCCGGTGTCAGCGTCGAGACGATGTGGGCGATAGCGGTTTTAGCGGTACTAGGACACTGCTTTAGTATTTACCTTTGGTTTGAAGGTGGAAAAGGTGTGGCTACCGGTTTTGGAGTATTGGCGTATATGATACCGTTGGCGGCGATTGTCGGACTTGTGGTATGGGGAGTGAGTGCAAAGTTGTTAAAGATATCTTCCCTCTCATCATTATTGGGATTGTTGGCTGTCGTGGCGGCTTCATTTGTGCTCTATCCCGATATACCGCACTCACCTATTATCTATATGGCGATTATCATCGTCTATAAACATAGTGACAATATCTTTAGACTCTTAACGGGACAAGAGGGCAGAGTTGTTTAAGATACATATCCAAAACTTTGAGCTTCAAGCGATCGTCGGAATCGTAGATTTTGAGAGAACGACGCCGCAAAAGGTGGAGGTGGAGATCGAAATCGAATATGAGCGAAACGATAGGTTTGTAGACTATGTAGAGGTGACTGAACTTGTGAAAACACTCTTGATAGAGGAGGAGTATGGACTTTTAGAGGATGCATTAGAGGATATTGCCAAAAAGTTACATCTGAAGTTTCCTGAAATGAAAAGCTTAAACTTAAAGCTATTTAAACCTGAAATTTTAAGTCCGATTAAGGTTGGGGTCGAACTATTAAAAAATTATTAAAAAAGTATTAAAAAAACTTTAAATGTGCCAAATTTTATGATATACTTACTAAAAATTTTTGTTAAAGGAATTCAATGCGAGTACTGATTGTAGAAGATGAGGTTACTTTAAATAGAACCCTAGTAGAGGGGTTACAGGAGTATGGATACCAAGCTGATAGCTCCGAAAACTTTAAAGATGCCGAGTATTATATCGGTATCAGAAATTATGACTTAGTACTAACGGATTGGATGTTGCCTGACGGTGACGGAGTCGATCTCGTAACAACTATCAAACAAAAATCTCCAAGAACTGCATGTGTCGTTCTATCGGCAAAGGATGATAAAGAGAGTGAGATAAAAGCGCTCAAAGCTGGGGCGGATGATTACATCAAAAAGCCGTTTGACTTTGATATCTTGATCGCTAGGATCGAAGCAAGACTTAGATTTGGCGGTACGAATGTGATTAAGATACAAGATCTTGTCATAGATCCTGATGAGGAGAAGATCACCTATAAAGGGCAAGATATCGAGCTTAAAGGTAAACCTTTTGAGGTGCTCACTCACTTAGCCAGACATAGTGATCAGATCGTCTCAAAAGAGCAGCTACTTGACGCCATCTGGGAGGAGCCCGAACTTGTTACGCCAAATGTGATAGAGGTTGCGATCAACCAAATTAGACAAAAGATGGATAAACCGTTAAATATATCTACTATCGAGACTGTGAGACGAAGAGGTTATAGATTTTGTTTTCCGAAAAAAGCATAAAGAGAAAATTTCTCATCCAACTCGTTGTCGCTTCGGCGATATTGATAGCGATATTCTCTATCATACTCTATAACTACATCCGTATTTCGATGATAGATGATATCACCAAAAATCTTGAAGCATCGGCAAAAGAGTATATCATCCAAAATCAAACCGGTACACTCTTTTCAAAAAAAGATAACGCTATGCCCACAAAATATGGGCAAGATAAGATATCTGTCGTAATACGAGTGGATAAGGGAGATAAACCGACTTTTGAACAGTACACCGACGGGGATAGAGAGTATCTGACGATCTACTATCCATACAATAGTGCGAGAAGCTCATATCTCAAGATAGAGAGAGATATCACTAGTACGAAAGAGCTCTTAAAGAAGATACTAAGCTCCATCATCTTTATCTCCTTTTTGGCGCTCTTTTTGATATTGGCATATGCGATGTTCCTCTCTGAGACGCTACTCTATCCTGTAAAGGCGATCACAAGACGGCTTGCCAGGATGAATGAGAACTTTTTGGAGCATATCGATATCAAGGAGCTTCCCGATGAGTTCGTACCGCTTGGTGAGAGTGTTAATAAGCTCATCGATAGGATACAAAACTTTGTAAAATATCAAAAAGAGCTCTTTATCGGTACGGCTCATGAGCTTAAGACGCCGCTTGCGGTGATGAAGACCAAAAATGAGGTGACACTCATCAAAGATAGAGATGTTGAGAAGTATAAAGAGACGCTGAGAGTCAATAATGAGACGATCGATGAGATGAATAAGATGATAAGCTCTATTTTGGAGATCGGAAGACAAGAGAGTGCTCAGTTTGAGAAGCCTCTGGAGATAGATGTGGTGCAGTTTCTCAAAGATAAAGCGAAAGATTTTGAACTCTTGGCGAAAAATGAGGGCAAAAGTATTGTGACCGACTTTGAACCGTCTAAATACTGCATCATCTCTCAACCGACACTTTTGACCCATATCCTGCAAAACTTTGTCCAAAACGCTATCAAGTTCACTCCTGAGGGTGGAGAGATCAAGATCAAGAGTCGTTTAGAGGGCGATGACTTCAAGATCGAGATCATCGATAGCGGTGAGGGACTGGATGAGAGTATCGACCACTTTGCGCCGTTTAAAAGAAGCGGAGATAAGAGCGGTGCGGGGCTTGGTCTCTTTTTGGCAAAGGGTGCGGCTGACGCTATAGGTGCAACGCTTAGTCTGAAAAATAGAACGGACGGCAAAAAGGGAGCCGTTGCGACGATCGTACTAAACTCCAAAAACTACTGCCCGGTAGATGATGATATGGATGAGGGAAGGCTATCGCTCTTTCCGTTTAAAAGGAAATAACAAGTTATATGGCGCTGAAGATTTTAGAAGATTGCATTGCATGTGACGCGTGTATGCAGCCTTGTCCCACCGGTGCCATCTCTGCCGCGGATCCTATCTATATCATTGATCCCAATATTTGCAACGAGTGTGTAGGCTATGCCGACTCTCCCACATGCGTAGATGCGTGTCCGGTTGAGTGTATCGTACTAGACGAAGCACACCGATATAGTTATGAAGAGAATCTAAAAAGATATCAAAAAGAGGATTGATGGCAAAAAGAACGGCTGTGATAGATATAGGCTCAAACTCTATCAGTTTCGTGGCTTATGAGAAGAGTAGTAGGTTTGCGTTCCACTTGATCAAGAAGGCGAGAGCGAGTGTAAGGATAGGTGAGGGGGCTTATCATAGAGGCGGTGAGATAAGCCCGGAAGCAATGGATAGAGCCTTTTTAGTACTAGAAGATTTTTCATATATTGCGAAAAATCTAGGGTGTCGAAAGATATTGTGTGTCGCAACTTCCGCTTTGAGAGATGCTCCAAATAGAGGGATTTTTATCAATCGCGTCAGAAGAGAGTTAAATATCGGTATCAAGGTGATAGACGGTGCGAAAGAGGCGTATCTTGGCGGTGTGGCGGCGCTCAATCTTTTGGAGGAGTTGGATGAGTTTGTAACGGTCGATATCGGTGGAGGCTCCACAGAGTTTGCCAGAGTGCAAAATAAGAGAGTCGTTGAGTCTCATTCGCTAAATCTAGGAACGGTACGGCTAAAAGAGCTCCTCTTTGATAGAGGGGCGAGCAAAGAGGAGATCAAAGCCTTTATCGAGGAGGAGTTGTCCAAACTCCCAAAAGCTTTCTACTCCTCTACCGTTGTCGGTATCGGCGGAACCATTCGGGCACTCTCATCTATCATCATGCAAAAGGAGTGCTATCCGATCAATGCGCTGCACGGCTTTTGTTATAGATTTAAGGATCATAAAAAGCTTATCAAATCGATTCCCCAAATGAGCGACAAGGAGCTCTTGGATATAGATGTGCCTAAAAACAGATTAGATACCATACGAGAGGGTATATCGATCTTTTACAGAGTACTCAAGCGTTTTGAGGCAAAGCGGGTGATAGCGAGTAAAGCGGGTGTGAGAGAGGGGGTTTATCTCACTGATCTTTTGAGAAATACTAATCATCAATTTCCCCATAACTTCAATATCAGCATCAGAAGTCTTGTTGATAGATTTGCCATCAATGAAAAAAACTGCTCTTATGTCTCAAGAGTAGCCACTTCACTCTTTGATAAGATCGCACCTCATTATAATCTGCCGCTGATCTATAGGGATATCGTCAAATATGCGGCAAAACTCTCTCCTATCAGTAGTCGGCTTAGTATCTACTCAAAGAGTGAAAATAGTTTCTACTTTCTACTTGAAAATCTCAACTTTCAATTCTCACATGAAGAGAAGCTTTTAATAGCCCTTTTGCTGAAACTCACTCCAAAAGCAAAACAGCGAAACAGAGAGTACAAAAGGTATCAAGTTCTATTGCCAAGTAGAGAGATCGTAGAGCTCCTATACCATATAGTGGCGATTAGTAGGTGTGTTAATAGCGATAGACATACGCAACGCTTTTTGGTCGAATCTACGGCTAAGGGAGCTGAACTCCATTTGGAGAGAGACGGCTATCTCTGTTATGAGTGTTTGGAGAAGTTAGATCCTCCATTTGACTTTAGGATCAAAGCGGGGGTGAGTAAGTAAGCCCAAATCTAGGCTTTAAAATCTCCTACCCAAGTTAAACTCGACCTTTCTGAGTCGATCACTATCTTTTTCCCCGACAGGTTTAGACCAGTAGATTGAGATAGGTACACCAAGCGGAGATTTTGGCCACTCGATACCTGCGCCAAAAGAGCTTCTTTTGATCTCATTCCACTTATCTTCGCCCGTCATACCGGTATCATAAAAGCCGACAGCTCGTAGGTTCATCGCTTTGACCAAAGGAACACTCACTTCAAACGATGCGGTAGCCATCTTTTTTGCTCCTTTTAAATTTCCTTCATCATCCTTGGGGCTTAACCAACCGTATCTATAACCCCTTACTGTACCGAAGCCACCCATGTAGAGTTTTTCGTTAAGCGGCACATACCCTTTGTCGTTAATGATGCTTGCTCTTACTTTCGCTCTTAAGATGAGATCTATATCAAATCTATCTTCTAAACCATAGTAGTATTTTGCCGTAAAGTGTATTTTTTGAAATTTACTATCTCCTCCAAGCCCTGCAAACTCACTACTTAAAGAGGTGTAAAGACCGTGTCTTGGCAGATAGTAATCATCTGTGTTGTTATAGGTGATACCCGGTATGAGTGAACTCTTGATAAATCTACCCTCTTGGTAGTAGATATTGTTCTTTAGCGACTCATTGACATCAGTGAGTTCGGTATCTTCATAGAGATAGCCGAGTGAAATATGCCAGTTTCTTCCAATTTTTCTACCAAGGCTTAACATCCCACCGACTGACTTCTCTTTATAGTTGATGTAGTCGTAGTCTTTTTTATAGATATTTCCGCTTAGACTATAGAGTGAATCAAAGAGTCTAGGGTTATTGAAGTTGATGCTTCCTCTAAGTTTTTTCTCTGAGTAGTCTATGGTCGTTCCCACCTCTATACCGCTTCCTAGAAAGTTTCTGTCAGATATGCCGGCATTTACACCGAAACCGTCATAAGTTCCGTAACTGATACCGCCCATGATACTTCCGGTACTTGCCTCATCAACTTTTACAAGAAGATCCATTTTGTCGTTTGAGACCTCTTTGGGAACAATCTGGACATTGTTGAAGTATCCTGTTCTTCTTAGTGCACTCATAGAGTCAACTAAATCTTGTCTGCTAAAAGGCTCTCCCTCGGCAAGATAGAGCTCTCTTCTGATCACGCTATCTTGCGTTCTGTTATTTCCGGAGATGATTATGTTGTTGATATAGACTTTTTGATTGGGCTGGACTCTATAAGTGACATTGACGATATGGTTAACTCTATCTTGATCAACATCCGGCACAACTCTCGCAAAAGCATACCCCTTTTCAGAAAGGGCATCTTGGATCATGCCGATATCTTTTCTGAGTCTCTTGACATCAAAGAGTTTCCCTTTTGGAAGCTTTAGCTTCTTTCTTAAAAGTGCAGGATCTATCACATTTGGATTGACATCTACATCCACACTACCAACTCTATAGGGCTCCCCTTCCTCTATCTGATAGGTAAGTTCGGCAGTATAGTTTGAAAAGTCGGTTTTGAGAGTAGGGGGGTAGACTTTGGCATCCAAATATCCATGCTCTAGATAGAACTCTTTAATCCTTTCAGCATCATATTTGAGTTGATCAGCTTTGAGTTTTCCGTCATCTCTACCGAAAAACCAGCCCATGAACTGTTTTTCTCTATTTGCGACAACATCTTTGATATCATCATAGTCAAAGTGTTTCGCACCTATGAGATTAACTTTTGTGATATAGACCGGTTCACCCTTTTTGATCTTGATATCCGTATGTACACTTCCTGTTTTGGTCTTTTTATTTTCGATCTCAACAGTTGAGTCGTAGTAGCCCTCAGACTCCAACTTTTTTGTTAACTTCTCTTTGATTGTTTTGATTTTTCTCTCATCATAGAGGTCGCCTTTTTTAATATTGAGCTCTTTGAGTGCCTCCTCTTTTTTATCACTATCATATCCTTCGACATTGACTTGGGAGATAACCGGTTTCTCTTTTACATGGTAGGTTAATATTCCGTTGTTCTCTTCTACCCATATATCGTCAAAGTAGTTTTGGGAGTAGAGTTTTTTGATACTATCATCTATCTTATACTCATCTATCTTTTCACCTCTTTTTATCCCGATGATCTCTTTAGCGATATCGGGTGATATGTGTACTAAGCCGTCAAACTTGATATCTTTTATCGTATCTTCACTGTATAAAGTAACAACTATCAAAAAAGGTAGAGTATAAGTGAGCTTTTTCATAGAATAAACCTTAAATTTTATTTTTAATAAGTTATTATGTTAGCATAATAATCTTAGTAAAGAGTAAATATGGTAAAAAGTGTAGGCGTTGTAGGGCTTGGTCTCATGGGCGGAAGTTTAGCGATAGCCTTAAAAGAGATCTATCCCGATGTGGAAATAGTAGGTTTTGATCGCAACAAAGCACATCAGGAAGAGGCTTTAGAGATAGGTTTTATCGCTAAAGTAGTTGCATTTGAGGAGATCAAAAAGGTCGATCTTTTGGTACTAGCGATTCCGGTGGATGCGATCATCGCTATCTTTGATCAATTAAGCGATATCGATGAGCATACAACCGTCATCGATATCGGGAGTACGAAGGAGAAGATCTTGCAAAGTGTACCGCCTCGAATCAGAGAAAATTTTGTCGCTACACACCCTATGACCGGCACGGAGAAGTTTGGTCCAAAAGCGGCTATCAAAGATCTCTATAGAGATAAGGTGGTGGTACTATGTGATGTTGACAAGAGCGGCGAGAGGCATCTAAACAGGGTTGAGAAGATCTACCGAGATATTGGTATGCATATGATCTATATGGATGCCGCAGAGCATGATAGACACGCCGCATATATATCACATTTGCCTCATATAGTGAGCTACTCGTTGGCAAATAGTGTACTCAAACAGGAGGATCCAAAGAGTATATTGGCACTTGCTGGCGGCGGTTTCAAAGATATGAGTCGAATCGCCAAATCCTCTCCAAAGATGTGGAGAGATATCTTTAGACAAAATAGGGATAATTTGTTAAAGTCGATAGATGCGTTTGATAAAGAGCTCAAAAGTGCAAAAGAGATGGTTGCAAATGAGCGATGGGAGGAGTTAGAGGAGTGGATGAAGAGAGCTACTACCCTACATGAGATATTGTAGTTTTGATAAACTCCTCTACCTTATCATCCTCTATCGGTTCGCTAAATAGGTAACCCTGCATCAAATAGCACCCCTTGTCCATCAAAAATTTCGCTTGCTCTTTCGTCTCAACTCCCTCTGCGACAAGCTCTAAATTTAACTGTTTTGCTAAAGTGATGATCATTTGAGTAATCACCTTGTCATCCTCTTTATAAGGTATATCGTCTATAAATGATTTATCGATTTTGAGTTTAGAGATAGAGAGCTTTTTTAATCTTGAGAGAGAGGAGTATCCCGTTCCAAAATCATCTATAGCGGTATTTATTCCTATCTCTTTTAGATTGGCTATTGCGCTATCCACCTCTTTGATATTATCCATCAAAAAGCTCTCGGTAACCTCAAGTTCCAGTAGTGACGGATCAATTTTCGTTTCAGTTACGATACTTTTCACCGTTTGTTCTAAGTGATTTTGTGTCAACTGTTTAGAGGAGACATTGACAGCAATTTTCATATCAAGACCGCACTGCTGTAGCTCATATATCTTTTTACAGGATTCTCTGATGACAAATTTACCTATTTTTACCATAAATCCACCCTCTTCAGCAAGATGGATGAAATTTTTTGGAGTGACCAAACCCAGCTTTGGATGTTTCCATCTAAGCAGCGCTTCAAGGGATCTGATCTTTCTATCTCTCACATCGATCACCGGTTGATAATAGAGTTTCAACTGACCGTTTTCAAGTGCACTTCTTAGCTCATTTGTGAGAGAGAGTTTCTCATTTGCATCAGCGTTCATATCTTCAGTAAAATATCGATAGACATTTTTACCCTCATGTTTTGCTTTATACATCGCAAGATCAGCATTTTTGATAAGTTGCTCCAGTTCAGTCGTATCATCAGGAAAGATAGAGATACCGATACTTGCACCAATATAACCTATCTCATCTTTGAGTTTTACAGGTTTTGATAGGATATCGATGATCTTTTGCGCGACAACAGAGGGGTATGAGGTATCTTTGATATCATCTAAGATGACCGTAAATTCATCACCGCCGATTCTAGAGACGATATCCTCCACTCTTAGGGTACTTTTTAATCTTTTTGAAACCTCTTGTAGCAAAATATCGCCATAGTCATGCCCTAAAGTATCATTGATCATTTTAAAGTTATCCAGATCGATAAACATCAACGCAACTTTTGTTTTATTTCTGTTGGCTTTTGAGATCATTTTCTTGAGAGAGTCTTGGAACATCATTCGATTTGGTAGTTTTGTCAAGGTATCGTAGTGGGCTAAGATATTGAGTTTGTTTTCCGTATTTTTCTGTCTGGTGATGTCGGAGTAGATACCGCCTATATAGTCTCTATCGTCTTTATGGATAACAAACTTATGGATTTGAAAAAATTTCTCATCACCACTCTTGGTGACGATCTTATCTTCAATCATATCTGTACCGTTTTTAAGGGTTCTTTCGTCGCTCGCTTTTAACTTTTCCAAACTACTGCTAGGAACGATATCGGCAAAATTTTTGCCTTCGAGTGACTCTTGTCCAAAGAGTTTGTTGAAGTAGGTATTGGTAAAAACAAAAATACCTTTATTATCCTTGATAAATGCTCCGGCAGGAAGGTTTTGCATAAAAAGTGAAAATTGCTCTTCACTCTCTCTTAACGCCTCTTGTGCTTCTTTGATCTCGGTGATATCGGTGATAAAACCGGTGATTTTGTCTGGATTTCCCGCTTTGTCAAATGTGGCTTTACCGCTGATCATCACCCATTTATCTTTCCCCTCACTTTTGACTCTATGCTCCTCTTTGAAAGCGCTACTTTCACCTCTTAAATAGCTCTCAAGTGCTTTTAAGACTCTAGCCTTATCTCTAGGATCAACCCTCTCTAACCACGACTCTATTTTGGGCTCCAACACTTTGGAGGTTACACCTAAAATTTCGATAAATCTATTGGAATAAAAGACATGCTTATTTTTGATGTTCCACTCCCATAGCCCCTCATTTGAACCCATTGTTGCCATCTCATAACGCTCTTTGAGTTCAATGATCTTCTTCTTCGCCTCTTCCATATCGGTGATATCGACTACAACACCTAAAAGCGTATCATCAATCTTAGAGATATAAGTCAATGTCTCAATCTCTTTGCCGATATCATTTGTTAGAGATATTTTAAATCGATTCTGTTTGTATAGATTGACATTTGTGAGTTGATCTAAGAGCTTTTGCCTATTGATACCCGCAAATTCATCAAAAGCTCTGTTTGTATGAAACTTCTTCTTTTTAGTGATTTTGTAAAAAATCGGAAGAGGAAAATCCTCAATGAGGGATTCTATGATGGAATCATTACTACCTTTTGTTAAAAACATCTCTTGATATCCTATTTTTGTTAATATTTTAAATATTTTTTTAAATCAAAAAAAAAAAAAAAAAATTAAATCATTTTATTATAAATGATATTTACAAAATACAAAGCAGATTTGATGTAGTATGAGTTATCTAGTTTTGGGGAGAAGATATGGGAGAGGTAAGCTATACACATCTTCATCTACAAACCGAATATTCGCTACTTGACGGTGCAAACAAGATAAAAGATTTAGCCAAAAAAGTGAAGCAACTCGGTATGAATGCGGTTGCGATGACAGATCACGGCAATATGTTCGGTGCGATTGACTTTTATAATGTGATGAGGAAAGAGGGGATTAAACCCATTATCGGAATGGAAGCATATATCCACAATCAAGATGACTTGGGGGATAAAAGTACGAAGCAACGATTTCATCTCTGTCTCTATGCTAAAAATGAGATCGGATATAAAAATCTCATGTATCTTAGCTCTCAAAGCTATATCCACGGTTTTTACTACTATCCGAGGATCAACAAAAAGCTTTTAAAGGAGCATAGTGAAGGGTTGATCGCCTCATCCGCCTGTCTTCAGGGAGAGGTGAGTTGGCATCTCAATCAAAACGAGAGAAATAGAAAGTTTGGTGCTAAAGGGTATGATAGAGCGTTGGAAGTAGCGCTGGAGTATAAAGAGATATTTGGGGATGATTTCTATCTGGAGATCATGCGTCACGGCATAGAAGATCAATTTAATATCGATGAGCAGTTGATTAAACTCTCCAAAGAGAGTGGTATAAAGCTTATCGCCACAAATGATACCCACTATCTTGAGAGGTACTATGCAGATCCGCATGAAGCCTTTATGTGTATAGCGATGAACAAAGAGTTTGATGATCCAAATAGACTCAGACACTCCGTGCATGAGTTTTATGTAAAGTCACCGGATGAGATGTATAGACTCTTTGCCGATATCCCTGAAGTTTTGGAAAATACAAACGAGATAGTCGAGAAGTGCAATTTAGAGTTAAAACTTGGCAATCCCACTCCTCCTAACTTTAAATTTACCAGAGAGAGAGCTAAAGATGCGGGATTGGAGTTACCTGAACCCGAAGCGGAGTACTCGCTTGAAAATGATAAAGTACTCTTTATACATGAAGCGCGAAAGGGGCTTGAGGAGAGGTTGAAGTTTGTTCCCAAAGAGAAGCATGAAGCGTATAGAGAGAGGCTTGAAAGGGAGATAGAGATCATCAACTCTATGAAGTTTCCGGGATATATGTTAATCGTTTGGGATTTTGTCGATGCGGCAAAAAAGATGGGCATACCGGTCGGTCCGGGCAGGGGAAGTGCGGCGGGAAGCTTGGTCGCATACTCACTCAAGATCACCGATATCGACCCTATGCCTTACGGACTGCTCTTTGAGAGGTTTCTCAATCCTGAAAGGGTAAGCATGCCCGATATCGATATGGACTTTTGTCAAGCAAGAAGGCAGGAGATCATCGACTATGTGGTTGAAAAGTACGGTAGATACAATGTGGCTCAAATCATCACATTTGGTAAGCTTTTAGCAAAGGGTGTGATCAGAGATGTTGCACGGGTAATGGGTATGCCGTACGCGAAAGCGGATGCTATGGCGAAGCTGATACCCGATGAACTGGGTATAGATCTCAAAACCGCCTATGAGAAAGAGCCGAAGATCAAAGCGTTGATCGAGAGTGATCCGCAAGCCAAAAGAGTGTGGGAGTTCGCTTTAGCGCTAGAGGGCTTAAATAGAAATGCGGGAACGCACGCCGCCGGTGTGGTGATCTCCAATGAGCCGCTATGGCATAAGGCACCGCTTTTTAAACCCACAGGTCTAGATACTTTGGCAACGCAGTACTCCGGTAAGTATGTAGAGGATGTGGATCTTATCAAATTTGACTTTTTGGGGCTAAAAACTTTAACCGTTATCGAAGAGGCGCTTAATCTTGTCGAGAGAAGACATGGAAAGCGGATCAATTTTCATGAGGTGGATATCAACGATAAAGAGGTGTATGAATATATCTCAACGGGTGATACTTTAGGACTCTTCCAGATAGAGAGTAGCGGTATGCAAGATCTTGCCAAGAGATTGAAGCCTTCCGGCTTTGAGGATATTATCGCGATGTTGGCACTCTATCGACCGGGACCGATGGAGAGTGGAATGCTCGATGACTTTATCGAGAGGAAGCACGGTAGAGCCGAGATAACCTATATGTTTGATGAGCTAAAGCCTATTCTTGAGCCAACTTACGGTGTGATTGTCTATCAAGAGCAGGTAATGCAGATCGTGCAAACGATCGGCGGATTTACCCTAGGTGGTGCCGATCTTGTAAGACGGGCGATGGGTAAGAAGATCAAAGAGGAGATGGATAGGCTTAAAGATCAGTTTGCTGACGGTGCCCGGAAGAAGGGATTTGAGAGAGCAAAAGCGGAGGAGCTCTTTGATTTGATCGTGAAGTTCGCCGGTTATGGATTTAACAAATCTCACTCTGCCGCATATGCTTTGATAACCTTTTATACCTCATATCTTAAGCACTACTATCCTACGGAGTTTATGGCGGCACTGCTTACGCTTGAGAAAAACAACACCGATAAAGTGGTCAAATATATCGATGAACTCTCTCATATGGGTATCAAACTCTTACCGCCTGATATCAATAAGTCGGGGCTTGTATTTGAGGCGATGGAGATAGATGGACAAGAGGTTGTTATGTTTGGTATGGGGGCGATCAAGGGTGCCGGTGATATCGCGATCAACTCGATCATAGAGGCGAGAGGGGATGAAGCGTTTAAAGATCTGAGTGATTTTGTCTCCAGGATAGATAGTACTAAGGTCAATAAAAAGGTGATCGAATCACTTATCAAGTCAGGGGCTTTAGATGGCTTTGGATACTCCAGAAAGGCGATGCTGACACAGATAGAGGATATTATTGCTGCATCAAAAAAGGTGGCTGACGCCAAGAAGATGGCGGCGGGGAGTCTCTTTGGTGAAGATGAGGAGATGGTAAGTACCAAACTAGAGCTTGAAGATATGCCGGAGTTTGAACTGCTCGAGAGGCTTGAGATGGAGAAGGAGACCTTAGGGTTTTATCTCTCCGGACACCCGCTGGATAAGTATAGAGAGGAGATTCAACAGATCGAGTATACCTTAAGTAGCGAGTTGAGCGAGTTGGATGACGGTACGAAAACACTATTTGTAGGTAAGATAGAGAGTATCGAAGAGAGGTTTAGCAAAAAGGGAAACAAATTCGGTATCGTCAATCTGCTTGATCTACATGGAAACATAGAGTTTATGGTATTTGATAAAATGATAAAAGAGTTGCAGTTTAGAGGATTTGAAGAGCCGATAGCCTTTAAAGTGGCGATCAATAAGGATGACAAGTTTACGAGGATCAAGGTGCTCAAGATTTTGGATCTGGATGAGGCGAAAAAAGAGAGAAGCGAGATCAAAAAGGTTGTCAAAGAGAGCAAGCCCAAAACGCCGATATATGTAAAGATCACCCATAGCGATAATTATAGGATCTTAGATGAGTTAAAGGAGCTTATAGAGGAGTTTAGAGGGGATAACCCTTTGATTATCGTGATTTCATCAAAACTTCAAGACTTGGTGATTGAGTCGAAGATAAGAGTCAGTGAGAAGATCGTTGAGAAGCTGGAGCAGTTTAACTCTGTCAAAGTGGCTCTTTAGATGGTGCCCTTAAGCTAAAAGCGTAGGGTGCATCGAAAAAGCCATCTTGTTGCTTTAGACCTTTGCGTCTATGGTTTAGTACTAGATATTTGGGGAGGTTTGGTTCATAAAACAGTTTTAATCTCCTCTCTTTTTCAATCATCTCCACAAACTCCTCTTTCGTACGAGGAGAAAGTATCTCTATCACTCTGTCGATAAACTTTGATTGAGAGTAGCTTTTTGTTGTAACGCCTATCTCTTCCACCTCTTTTATCAAGATCCCGCCGTAACTCTCACCATCTCCAAAAGTGAGATCTACTCCCTTATAGGTGAGTCTTTTGCTTATGCTCTGTTTATGGAGATACCACTCTCCTTTTAAACGCTGCCTCTCTCTTGCTCTTTGATACCGAAGTGCATGGGTGGTTCTATCGGGGTGTATCGTTTCACGGTAGTAGTAAAACTCTATTGTGGTCAGGCGAAATCTATGCCCCTCTAGTACCAGGAGGTAGCTGTTTAAAAGAGTTGAGGCGATGTTGCAAAAACTCTGGTGGATTGTCTGAAGTGAGCTATTGTCGATACTCAAATCAAGTTTCAACTACAGTCCCTCCAAAACGATATCCCATAGTCTCTCTACCTCTCTATCGTTTAGTACTAAGGTACTTTTGGAATCAAATAGCTTTTCGATCTTTCCGATATCAAAATCGCTTTGATGGATGCACCGGCGGTGCGCCGGCAGAAAGGCTCTGGTTAGTACTAACCCCTCATTGATCGCATCTTCGCAGATAAAGCAGATAAAATCACTATGGAGGCGTCCTTCGAACTCCAAAAGTTTGAGATACGCCTCTATCATGACTCGCTTTGGATTTTGCTTTGTCAGTTTTATCGAAGCCTCTTCCAGCAGATCAAAATAGAAACTCTCCACCTCCTCCACATCTCTGAGGTGCTCATAGAGGAGTTTTAAAAATCTCTGCCAGATATAAAATCGCTGATTATCGAATATCCAAGGAGAACTTAGTACTAAGACATTTCTGAGTTGCGGTATGGTTGATTTGAGAGAGGTGACGATTTCAAAGTCTATTTTGTAGCCTATATTGATATGGGAGTGGCGTGCTCCATAAAATCTATAAACCCTCTTTAGCCTCTTTTGTGTTAAAATAGAGACGATCAAATCCTCATCTTTTACTCTCTGTATATTTACGATATAGCCTTGCATCTTTTTATACTATCTTAAGTTTACTTATGGTATGGAAAATTTGATCCGATAGAGAGTATAAAAATAAAATCCCCAAAAATAGGGCATTTTGAAACTAGAGTCCGTTTTTTATCACTTTATAAACAAACTTTAAGTATAATCTCTAACTTTTAAGCACTAAAGGATTTTAGAATATGGATATAGAAAAAAACTTACGAAGCTTTAGAGATAACTGCGGTTTTGGACTACTTGCAAGTATTCACAATACCCCTACACATAAAAATGTTCAAGATGCAATCAAATCTTTAGAGAGGATGATGCACAGAGGCGCGATCGCCGCCGACGGAAAGAGCGGTGATGGAAGCGGACTACTTTTTGGTATGCCGAGAGAGTTCATGGAAAAGATCGCCCAAGAGAAGGGTTGCACGCTTCCGAAGCAGTATGCGGTCGGTATGCTCTTCTTAGAGAGCAAAGCGCAACAAGAGAAGATAAACGCTATCTGCGAAGCGTACGATATCAAAGTACTTTTTTATCGAAAAGTGCCGATAAACAAGAGTGTACTCGGGAAACAGGCGCTTGCAACGCTACCGAAAATTTATCAGATATTTATGGCTCCAAACTCTATACTTGTGACAAAAAGGTTTCAAGCACAGCTCTATCTTGTCAGAAGGGTATTGGAGAGGGAGTTTAAAGAGAGCAAAGATTTCTATATACCATCATTTTCCGATAGAGTGATCGTCTATAAGGGACTTGTGATGCCGACTCACATCAAAGAGTTCTATCCCGATTTAAGCGATGAGAGTTTTAAAGTCCCTTTTGCGCTATTTCACCAAAGATTCTCCACAAATACACTGCCGGAGTGGAGACTCGCTCAGCCGTTTCGTGCAATCGCACACAACGGTGAGATCAACTCCATCGCTGCTAATCGCTTTAACCTAAAGGCAAAAAGCGAAGAGTTAAAGAGTGAAGTTTTTTCAAAGAAGGAGCTAAAACAGCTCTTACCGATCACAGATGATACCCTGAGCGATAGCGGTAGTTTGGATAATATCTTTGAATTTTTGATTGCAAACGGCATAGATTTCTTTAAAGCGGCGCGAGCATTGATACCGGCTCCGTGGCAAAATGCTCCTCATATGGATCCGGCGCTTAGAGCCTTTTATGAGTACTTTAGTACGACATTCGAGGCGTGGGACGGTCCTGCAGCGGTGAGCTTAACTGACGGTAGATATCTAGGATGTGTGCTCGATAGAAACGGTCTAAGACCCGCAAAATATATCATAACTACAGATGATAGGATCATCGTTTCAAGCGAATATGGAATACTCCAAGTTCCAGAAGATGAGATCATAGAGAGAGGCAGACTCCAAAGCGGTGAGATGATCGGTGTGGATCTAAAATTTGGCAAAGTACTCAAGAGTAAAGAGATCGACAACTATCTCAAAAACTCCAATAGATATATCGACTATCTCAATGAGAAGATGGTGTATCTTCAGGAGTATATGGAGCTTCCGTTTAGCAATCTTGAAAAGTATGAAGTCAAAGATTTGGCAAAAAAACAGCGTTTTTACAACATCACCAATGAGATTATCGATATGGTGATAGAGCCAATGATGAATGACGGTAAAGAGAACACAGGGGCGATGGGTGATGATACACCGCTAGCCTGTTTCTCCAAAAAACAGAGAAATTTTACCGACTTTTTCAAGCAAAAGTTTGCTCAAGTGACCAACCCTCCGATCGATCCGATTCGTGAAAAGATGGTGATGAGCCTCAATACGGGCTTTGGAGAGATCGGAAATATCTTAGATGAAGATCCCAATCACGCGATAAGGCTCAAGGCGATTTCACCGATTTTGATGCAAGAGAAGTTAGATGTACTTCTGAGTTTCGGTGATGAGAGTAAACCGAGATACAATCCACACTTTAAAAACAAAACCTTTTATACAGGATTTGAGAAAGATCTCAAAAATAGCCTACATGAATTGGCAAATCGTGTTGTAGATGCCGTTTTGAATGAGGGTGTTCGCATCATCGTTCTTGATGATAGAGATAGTAATGCAGAGCTAAAAAAGACGATCCCTATGACGATGGCTATCGGAAGGATCAATCAACTTCTCTTAGATAGAGGTTGTAGGCATCTGGCTTCGATCGTTGCGATCAGTAGCGAGGCGGTTGACTCTCACTCATGCGCAACGATGATCGCTTACGGTGCAAATGCTATCTATCCGCATCTTCTCTATTCGACGGTGTTGGATATCTTGAAAAAGAGAGAGATATCCAACTATGATCTAAAGCAGAAGTTTAAAAATATCTATAACGCATTAAATGCAGGACTTCTCAAGATCATGTCAAAGATGGGTATCTCTACCATTGCTTCCTATAGAAACTCATCCCTCTTTGATGTGATAGGTCTCTCTCAAGAAATCAAAGAGGAGTGTTTTAGGGATTCACACCTCTTTATCCCGGGACTTGGTTACCAAGATATAGAGGAGAGGATAGAGCGCTACTATCAAAATGCGATAGAGTTAGACCATACGAAAAAGCTCTTCCCGCTTGAAGTTGGAGGATTTCATAAATTTTTGGTCGGCGGTGAGTATCACGACTACTCTCCTGCCGTTATCAATGCGATACATGATGCTTGTACAAAAAACTCCAAAAGTGAGTATGAGAAGTTTACCGCTTTAGTAAACAATAGAGAGAAGAAGATGATAAGAGACTTTTTTGAGCTCAAATCCGATAGAGAGCCAATCCCTATCGAAAAGGTAGAGCCCAAAGAGGAGATTTTTAAAAGATTTGCCACGGCAGCGATGAGTCTAGGCTCCATATCGCAAGAGGCGCATGAAGCGTTGGCGGTAGCGATGAACAGGATAGGCGGTCAATCAAACTGCGGTGAGGGAGGTGAGGCTCCAAGCAGACTTAAAAGTCCTGCACGCTCTAAAATCAAGCAGATCGCTTCAGGTAGATTTGGTGTAACGCCTGAGTATCTTAGAAATGCGGAAGAGATACAGATCAAGATCGCCCAGGGTGCAAAACCGGGCGAAGGCGGTCAGCTACCCGGACACAAAGTGACACCGCTCATCGCATCACTCAGATATACGACACCGGGTGTGACACTGATATCGCCTCCGCCGCATCACGATATCTACTCGATCGAGGATCTAGCGCAACTCATTTTTGATATGAAGCAGATCAATCCTGATGCCGTAGTTACTGTAAAGTTGGTTTCAACCAGTGGAGTTGGAACGATAGCTGCCGGAGTGGCGAAATGTTATGCAGACAAGATAATAATCTCAGGAGGAGACGGCGGTACGGGTGCCGCTCCGCTGACCTCCATCAAATATGCCGGAAATCCTTGGGAGTTAGGCTTAAGTGAGGCTCACAACGCACTGAAAGTCAATAATCTCAGAGAGCTGGTGCATCTCCAAACAGACGGTGGACTCAAAACCGGTATGGATGTGATCAAAGCGGCACTTCTTGGAGCGGAGAGTTATGCATTTGGTACGGCGGCTTTGACGCTTGTTGGATGTAGAATGCTTAGGATCTGCCATATGAATAAGTGTACGGTCGGTGTTGCAACGCAAGATGAGAGGCTAAGGGAGCACTTTGTCGGAAATGTCGATAGGGTGATCAATTTCTTCCATATGCTTGCTGAGGATGTGAGATCTCTCTTGGCAAAACTTGGTTATAGCTCCATGGAGGAGATCATCGGTAGAAGTGATCTACTCAAAGTAATTGATGATGAGGAGGCGAAAAAGTTCGATTTTAGCTCCGTACTCTATCGAGTCGAAGGTAAAAATAGCTGTCAAGTCAAATCAAACCCGCCGTTTGATGATAATAGCTTTGAAAAGGCGATACTGAAAGAGGTGAGTGATGTGATCGCGACCCCCGGTAAAAAGATAACCGTTCAAAAAGAGATCCAAAATATCAACAGAAGTTTCGGTACACTGATCTCCGGAGAGATCGCGAAATATTATGGAAATGAGGGCTTGCCTGATGGAAGCATCACTTTTAAACTCAAGGGTGTAAGCGGTCAATCCCTCGGTGCATACTTGATAAACGGCATCAATATCTACCTTGAGGGTTCAGGAAACGACTACATCGGTAAAGGTATGAACGGCGGTAAGATCGTCATCAAGCCTAAAAACCAAAATGAGCGCTTCTCATGTGCCGGTAATACCTGTCTTTACGGTGCTACCGGCGGTAAACTTTTTGTTGCCGGAAGTGTCGGTGAGAGGTTTGCCGTTAGAAACTCCGGAGCGTTAGCGGTCGTCGAGGGAACGGGAGATCATCCATGTGAATATATGACCGGCGGTGTGGTTGTGATACTTGGGAAAACAGGTGTGAATTTTGGTGCGGGTATGACCGGCGGTGTAGCGTTTGTCTATGATAAAGATCATGAGTTTATCGACAATCTCAATCAAGAGCTTGTTATCGCGACAAGAATCGATACCGATGCGAGTGATGAGGAGAGACACTTTATCAAGAAGATACTCAATGAGTATTATGAAGAGAGTGGAAGCGTCAAAGCCAAATGTATCCTTGATAACTTTAGACACACGCTCAGAGACTTTTGGATGGTGAGACCTAAAGATCTGGCGAAAGTGCCGTTAAATCCAGAGGAGGGGGATTAAGATGCAAAATTTTATAAAATATGAGAGAATAGAGCCTTTTAAAAGAGGCTCCAATGAGAGAAAGAAGGATTTTAAAGAGATCTATCAAGTATTTAAGCCGACTGAAGCGCAAATTCAAGCCGATAGATGTGTTCAGTGCGGCGATCCCGGATGTCACACGAAATGTCCGCTTCATAACTTTATCCCCCAATGGCTAAAGAGTGTCGCAAACTTAGAGAGTGAGTTGGCATTTAATCTCTCAAACGAGAGCAACCCTTTTCCCGAGATTACCGGAAGAGTATGTCCGCAGGATAGATTGTGCGAGGGTGATTGTACCCTCCATCAAGACGGTTACGGAGCGATCACCATCGGTTCAATCGAAACATTTATCTCGGAAAACGGCTTTAAAAATGGTTTAAGACCGAAGTTTGCGGATAAGATGAGCGACAAAAAGGTAGCCGTTATCGGTAGCGGTCCTGCCGGTTTTGCATGTGCAACCTATCTTCTTAGAGAGGGTATCCAAGTAGATATGTTTGAGAAGCAAAATAGACCTGGAGGTTTACTCACTTACGGTATTCCAAATTTCAAGCTTGAGAAAGAGGTGGTATTTAGAAGGTTTCAATGGCTCCAAGATGCCGGAATGAAACTCCATCTCAATACTGAGGTGGGTAAAGATGTCTCCTTTGATCTGTTGATGGATAATTATGATGCGATATTTATCGGTATCGGCGCTGAAGCCCCTAAAAGAGCCAATATCGAGGGTGAAAACGGCAAAAATGTCTTTATGGCGATGGATTTTCTCAGAAACATACAAAAGAAGATCTTTAATGAAGCCTATGACAATCGTTTTGATGTCAAAGGGAAGGATGTCGTAGTGATAGGCGGCGGTGATACGGCAATGGATTGTATCAGAACCTCTCTAAGAGAGGGTGCAAGTAGTGTGAAGTGTCTCTATAGAAGAGATGCTGTAAATATGCCTGGAAGTAGAAAAGAGTTTAAAAATGCGAAAGAGGAGGGGGCGGAATTTATCTTTAATGTCGCTCCAAAAAGGGTGATCCTCAACGAAAAGGGTGAGGCGGTAGCGGTTGAACTTCTAAAAACCACGCTATCGACTCCCGATGAGAGCGGAAGACAGAGAGTCGAGATCGTTGAGGGGAGTGAACACAATGTCAATGCCGATATTGTGATATTTGCGCTTGGTTTCAACAACACTACGCCGGAGTTTTTAGTCGAAAATGGTATCGAGTTTGATGAGTGGGGTGCGATCAAGACTGATGAAAACGGTGAGACGAGCAAAGCCTTTATCTTTGCCGGCGGGGATTGTTATCGTGGAAGTGATTTGGTCGTAACCGCGGCTGCTGACGGTAAAAGAGCCGCCGAAGCGATAGCAAAAAAACTTTTTAATAGATAGAGTGATTTGATTAAAGCATTTATAGAGGAGGCGATCAAAGCCAATCGACGACTATATCGGCTTATAAAGGATGAGATCGCACCCGAGCACTTTAGTACTAGAGGGTTGGGTGCCGGAGGCGATATCTCAAAAGAGATCGATTTGGTTGCTGAAGAGATATTGCTCTCTCATCTCAAAAGATTTGGCAAGATTGTGAGTGAAGAGTGTGGAGAGATTGGAGAGGGTGCGGCTACTATTTACATCGATCCCATAGACGGAAGTGAAAATTTTGTCTCCAAGATTCCCTATTTCGGCTCATCCGTCGCTTTGCAAGAGAATGACGCTGTAAAAGTAGGGATCATATCCAACTTTGCAAACGGTGATATCTTTGTTAAAGACACTACCTCGTTTCGAGTGGCAAAGTTAGAGGATTTAGTCTTTAGTGAGGTTGAGGAAAATCGATACGCAACGATAGGAATATTTGAGAGGGGTTATAGAGACTCCCTCTATACAAAGAGATTGCAAAAAAAGGGTATAAAGTATAGAGTTCCGGGAGCGGTGGCTCTCTCTTTGGCTTATGCACACTATGTAGATTTTGTGCTCTTTGAGGGTGAGATGAGAGAGTATGATATCAAAGCGGGGCTTTTTATGTGCGAAAATTTATATAAATATCAATATAATGATTTGCTGATAGTCTCTAAAAATAGAGGAAAGTTTGAAACACTAAAGAGAGTAGTACTAGAGGATTAGAGATGATTTTTGGGGATTTGTTTAATCAATTTAAAAAGAGTTCGCCGGAAGAGGAGAAGAAGCAGACTAGCCACTGGGTAAAGTGTCCAAAATGTAACTCACTGATGTATTATAAAGAGGTAGAGAACCTGCTTCAAGTCTGCCCAAAATGTAAATATCATATGCGAATCGGCGCTGATGAGAGAATAGAGTTTTTAGCCGATAGTGGAACCTTTGTAGAGATGGATAGCGACCTGGTTCCTATCGATCCGCTCAAGTTTGTAGATAAGAAATCCTATAAGAAGAGACTCGAAGAGAGCAAAAAGAGGCTCAATAAAACCTCTTCGGTTGTTTCTGGAGAGTGTAAAATAAACGGTATACCTGCACAACTTGTTGTTTTTGATTTTAAATTTATGGGTGGAAGCCTCGGTAGCGTTGAGGGTGAAAAGATTGTGCGTGCAGTCAATAGAGCGCTTGCGAAAAGAGAGGGGTTGATCATCGTGAGTGCGAGTGGAGGGGCTAGGATGCAGGAGAGTACCTTCTCTTTGATGCAGATGTCAAAAACCTCAGCCGCACTTAAAAAACTCTCAAACAATCGACTCCCTTTTATCTCTATTCTCACCGATCCTACGATGGGTGGAGTGAGCGCTTCATTTGCGATGCTTGGCGATATCATTATCGCAGAGCCCGGAGCGTTGATAGGATTTGCAGGGCAGAGAGTGATCAAGCAGACCATCGGAGCGGATCTGCCGGAAGGTTTCCAAACTTCGGAGTTTTTGCTTGAGCACGGTTTTGTCGATATGATCGTTCGCAGAAATCAACTCAAAGATACCGTAAGTGATCTGCTTCACTTCTTTGATAACTACATGGGTGATGTCGATAGACGCAAAAGTAGAGGCAGAAGACAGGCTGACTATATTGAAGAGAGTTAAACCCAAACTTTACGCACTTTTTGACTTTGAGTTAAATCAAAGAAAGGGTTTTTCCCTTGAAGCCTTTATCCAAAGGGCGTATGAATTGGGTGTCTCCTATATCCAATACCGAGACAAAGTCAATGATCTTAGTACTAAAGAAAAAATCTTACAAGATTTAAGAGGGCTTTGGGATAAGATTCTTATCGTAAATGATGAGCCGTCATTAGCCAAAGCTTGTGACGGGCTCCATTTAGGACAAGAGGATATCTTGAAAATCGCTCCGGATATCGAGGAGGGGATAGAGATTATAAGATCCGAAATCGGAGATAAGATAGTCGGGATCTCTACCCATAACGCTTCAGAGATCAAGGTCGCAAATGCTTTACCGATCGACTATATCGGGCTTGGTGCCTATAGAGACAGTAGTACAAAAAAGGTGAGTCATCTTTTGGGAGAGAGTATCGTTGATCTGATCAAGTTGTCAAAACATCCCGTTGCCGTAATCGGCGGGGTGAGAAGGGATGATGAGATTGAGGGGGCAGAGTTCTTAGTACTAGGAACTCATTTTTATGAAGATTAGAGTCTATTCTATAGAAAAAAGCTCCAGAGATGAGTATGCCCCCGTTTTTGAAAAATTGAAAAAAATGATACAAAAGTATGCACTTATAGAAGAAATTGAGATTTTTGATAAAAAAATTTCTAAAGCGCAAAATAGTAGTGCTATAATGGCTAAAAGTTCATATACACAGGCATTTATGCCTTATATGAAAGGCTTTAACATTGCGCTCGATCCAGAGGGTAAAAGTGTAGATAGTTTTGAGTTCTCAAATATTTTTGATAATATTCAAAACTTAAATTTCTTTATTGCCGGTGCATATGGATTTGATAGAGATTTTTTAAAAAAGTTTGATATGGTGGTGAGTTTGAGTGCCTTGACACTATCTCACAAGGTAGCAAAAATTGTTTTGCTTGAGCAGATCTTTCGAGGTCTCTCCATCAAACATTCACACCCGTATCACAAGTAAGGAAGTAAGATGAAAAAAGAAGATATCGAAGTACTAAAGCAAAAGTTGCTGGAGAGAAAAGAGCAGATACTCAAAAATATCAATTACAACTCTAAAGAGCTTGATGGACTCAAGGGAACTGAAGCCAGTGATGAAGCCGATCATGCAATCATCAGTACGGATGTTGCGATAGAGGAGGCTCTAAGCAAAAAGCAGATGAATGAGTTAAAAGAGATAGAGTATGCACTATTTAAGATAGATAAAGGAACTTACGGGATCTGTGAAATGTGTGAGGAGCCTATCGGTATAGAGAGATTGAAAGTGAAACCTCAGGCGAAATATTGTATAGTGTGTAGAGAGATCGCTGAAAAGAGGGGGTAAAATGGGTATAAAAAGGTATATCGGTTTTTCACTGATTTTTATCATTTTACTAGGACTCTTTGTGTATAGTTTTACCGGTGAAAAGTTTTCACTTGAGGTGGCAGGTATCACTATCACGCTTCCCGTAGCTTTGTGGGCTGTAATCCCGGCACTGCTACTTATGATAGCAACCATCTTTCATCTACTCTTTCACGGTACTAAAAATGCACTGCAACTTAGAAAGATCAGAAAAGATTCAAACACTTTTACCCAAGCGGCGAAAGAGGCGCTTTTGGGAAAAGAGATCAATGCCGAATATAAAACGGAGTTCTTTAAACTTCCAGGAGCTATATTGCCGCTATTTAACGCTGATGTTAAAAAGGCGAAGAAGTATAGAGTCTATGACGATGATATACAAGATATATTAGATATTAAAGAGTCGATAGATCGTGGTGAAGTGGTAGATCTCTCAAAATACAATCTCAAGCCCAATAATCCATATGTGATAAAAAATGAGCTCAACAAGATAAAAAATGATCCGAAATTGGCAATTCACTTCCTCGCTAAATGTGATGAGATAGAGGATAAGAGCTTATGCGAAAAGGTCTGTTTAGAGTATGCAAAGGTGGCAACCTTTCAAGAGATAGAGGAGTGTAATGTCACTCCTAGCAAAAAACTTTTAGATACCATGCTGGAGAGAATCGGTATGGGAGATGATGCTCTTGAGATCAGTGATGATGAGTTGATATCCTATCTAAAGAGGATAGATGAGGTAGATAGACTTGATGAAAGATATATATTACATGTACTTAAAACATTGAAAGGTAGAGTAGGTCCAGATAGATTGATAAGACTTGCAAGCAGGTTTACTCACGATTTTCCTCATAGAAGCGGAGAAGCCTATCTCTATGTGATGTTTGAGCTTCAAAGAGTGGATGACGCAAGAGAGTTTTTGGCAAATGCCGGTGAAGATGAGTACAAAAAATTCCAGTATATGCTATACCTAAAAGATCAAGGTAAAAACTTCGATCCAGAGATATTTGTATAGAGTTGAGCGCAAATAAGATAGATTTTTCTCAAAGTAAACCACTTTTCCTAGCCCCCTTGGCGGGCTTTACCGACCTTCCCTTTAGAACCCTTGCCAAAGAGTACGGTGCTGATGTAACCGTGAGTGAGATGATATCTGCAAATGCTCTGAAGTACCACTCCAAAAAAACACTAAAGATGCTTGAAAAATCTCCTTTGGAGAGTCCCTATATCGTTCAAATTGCCGGAAATAGCCCCCAAGTCATCAGAGAAGCGGTAGAGATACTCAATGATATAGAGGGGATTGACGGTATTGATTTAAATTGCGGTTGTCCTGTTCCAAAAGTGGTTTCACAGGATTCGGGCTCAGCACTGCTTAAAGATTTGCCGAGGATGGGGAAAATCATAGAGACTATCAAAAAGTATTCAAATAAACGCTACACAAGTGTCAAAAGCAGATTGGGATTTGTGGAGAAGATACCCAAAGAGATAGTAAAAACTGTTCAGGAGAGCGGAGCGGACTTTATCGCATTTCACGGAAGAACAAGAGCAGGTGGATATAAGGCAGCAGTTGATTATGATGCTATCAGGGAGGCAAAAGAGGAGGCGACGATTCCTGTTATTGCAAATGGAGATATCAAGAGTATAGAGGATACAAAAAAAGTTATAGAGATAACAGGCTCAGATGCGATAATGATAGGAAGAGGCGCAGTCGGAAAGCCGTGGATCTTTTATCAGATCAAAGAGGGATTAAGCGATATTCCTATCTCCAAAATCGGTGAGATTGCTTTGAGGCATTTTGACTTGACGGTGGAGTTTTACGGGGATATGGGGGTCAAAATCTTTAGAAAACATCTGCACAACTACTCCAAAGGTCTGCCCAACGCAAGTGAGTTTAGAGGTAAGATCAATAGAGTGGATGATGTATCCAGAAGCAGAGAGATGATTGTCGATTTCTTCTCATAATAGAGTCCTCTGAAAAACCAACCAATAAATGTTAAAATAAAGTAACATAGAAAGAGAAGGAGAGTGAACAATGCCAACACCCAGTTTCTTCGATTTTGCGAT
>JALWLO010000143.1:0-11773 GCA_027084135.1 Campylobacterales bacterium
ATTTTTTAGCAGACCTATAGTAGTCTTGTTGCTTTGTACTTAATGTCTGAATTAAAGCATTTATAGAATCTTCGTAGAGTTGATAGTTGTTATCTTTAGTTAACTCAGCTATTTTTTCATCATATCTTCTATAAATTTTAGGTGCGATAGTTGATAGAAATTTTTTTCTTTCCTCTTCAGAATAGCTGTTTAATGTCTCTTCATCAAATCCAAACTCTTGAAGTGTTTGATTCATCACCAAATCATAATCTATATTTGCACTATAAGGTTTTTTAGGCATATGGTTTTTTACATACTCAAAATACTCTTTTCTAAGTTTATCATCATCTTTAGTAGGAACCCATTGACTATCATTTAATATTTCAGGAAATATCTCTTTTTGAGATTTATTAGGTAACTGTTGAACCTGACTTAACACTTTTCTTAAACTATTACTTTGAGGATGCATAGCTGCTAATGATAACTTGATTTTATAGATTTCTTCGTGACTTACTAAAGATTGCTCACCTGTTAAAAAACCATCCAATATCTCCTGTGCCTCATCATGATTATATGCATATCCAATTTTATTTAATGCCATTTTTAGTGACTCTTTTCCACGAGGATTTTGTATCTGTTCCTTTATCAGTTCTTGTATGATCTCATCTTTTCTTGATTTTGGTAGTGCGTAGTTTATACGAATATCCATACCTTCAGCTCCGGTTTCATAGGCACCGGCTAACATCTCTATGATATAAGCTGTAACTTTATCATTTACTGCATTATCTCTAACTGCTTCCCTTAACTCGTTGTAATAAATAAACTCTCCATCAACATTCCTTAATTTTTGCAAAATTGAAAGAGTATCAGGAGAGTTAAAGCCAACTTTTTGCAGTAAATTCCATAATTTCTCAGCCTCTTTGGGTTTTGGTTTAAGATCCAACTCTTTATACTCCTTCTTATCCATATAAAGAACTTTTTTTTTCTTTAGATAGTGTACAGTTAACACTATCTAAAGATGCTTTAACTTTATAGTTCTCATTTTGTAAAAAATAAAAGTAGTAGATAATAATACTACATAAAATGATAACCGGTAGCATATATGTCCACTTCATCAATCTCTCCAAATATTACATATCAGGATATAGTGAGCTTATAAACCATCTCATAAGATTTTTATTTTTATTAAACTTGATTACCATTCTAGCATTACGAAAGATTTTTTCATCTTTATAGTGTCTCCAAAACCAATGTCCTCTCCTTTTTCCTAAAACACTTACATTGCAATTAATTGCATTATTAAGCCAATAATCAAACCCATAACTATAGACTACTCTTCCTTTATCTATACTATAAATATTGCTTGGTGATGCTCCGCTCACATTTGCAAGTTGAAACTGCGTAATTCCTATTCTATTATCTTTTATCATTTCTTTGGCAGTATATTTTGCTTCCCTGTAAGAGTTGAATTTGCTTTTATATACATCAAATGTAGCTCCACCTCCAAAAGCTTGATGAAAATCACTTCTACATCTCTTTCTTAGATCATTCAATGTAAGTAACCTATAAGAGTCATTTGAATAATAATAGTAAACATGCCTACTTAAAGTATGTCCATTATCACCGTTTCTACTAAATCTTCCCTCATGATCTTTTAATGTTCTACCATATTCATCAATTGCATTATAACGATGGAAAATGTCAGTGAACCAGTTTGCTTCACTCTGGACTGTAAAAAAAAGCAACATAATACCAACAAAAAATCTACTTAACATAATTATCTCCTTTTCTTTTACTTACAATATAATTATATATATATATTAATTTTTAATTAATTTTAATCTTTTGCAATGAAATGAGGATATATAAATTAATTGAATCAGTACTATTAAAAGAGGTCAAATATCTTGACAGACTCGCCAAAGGGCTAAACATCTCACCGGAGATGGCAAACGCCATCCATGATAAAGTAGGAGCACCTAAGCTTTATAACTTGGTGTTTCCCATAAATTTTAAGCGATAAAAACCTCCCGATACTGTTCTTCATCAAACCCTACAACCACTTCACCGCTATCAAGCTCTATAACCGGGCGTTTTATGAGTAGATTCTCTTTACATAGCCACTCTCGTTTGCCGTTATCGTCCAAATTTAACTCTTTGAGTTTTAGCACTCTATATTTAGTACCGCGACTGTTAAAGAAAGTATTCATTTCCACCTTAGAGAGCCACTCATCTATCTTATCACATCCAACCGGCGCACTCTTAAAGTCTATAAACTCATACTCTATGCCATTATCTCTAAAAAACTTCAGTGCTTTTTTGACACTTCCGCAGGTTTTGATGCCATATACTTTTATCATTTATCCCCCTCAACATTTAACCCAAATTTTGCATTAGCCGATACATCATCTGCATTAATCATCGGCGGTATGGGCGATTGAATTAAAGCCTCGATGCACCCTACGGGAGCACCTGCGTTTTCCTTCAACACCCCTACACACCGAGCATCAACACATCTGATGCACCTTTTAATGCAAAATTTGGGTTTAAACAGTTTTTAGATCAAAAACCCTCAACCCTATCTTCTCAACCTCAGCCAAGAAAAATTCACACCACTTTTTAACCTCATCTCTGTCACTACCGGCAAGTCTGATCTCAGTAAATCTCCTATCTCCATCCATCATGGGTAGGGATGAGAACTCTATACTATCCGGTAAAAGTTCCATAATATCTATCATCTGCGATTCACTCCCCTCCACCATAAAGGAGCAGCTATATTTAGTACTAGCTTTGGGATAAAATCTATCCAATATATCCCTTACCATCGGATGAGCCATCTCCGGAAAACCGGGTACAAAGAAAAACCTCTCCTCAAGATAGAAGCCCGGCATTTTGTTTACGGGATTGTCTATCAGCTTCGCACCTTTTGGAAGATATGCCATCTTGATAGGATGCGGATAAGCTCTCTCACCCAACCTATCCTCTATGATCTCTTTCGCCTCTTGGTTTAGTACTAACTCCCCGTCACTAAAAGCTTTTGCGGATAGCTCTCTAGTGAGATCATCAGGCGTAGCACCTATACCGCCGAAGCTAAAAAGGACACTATTTTCATCTTGTTTGATAAGGTTAAATGTGTCTAAGATAAGTTTTCTATCATCTTTGACGGTAAAAGAGGCTTTTTGCTCAAAACCTCTCTCTAAAAGCTCTCTGTTTATAAACTCAAAATGGGCATCCTTTCGTCTGCCGTTTAGTATCTCTGTTCCTATGATGACAGAGTAGAAGTTTGGCTCTTTTATCTTCACCCTATATCTTGCTTTGTATAAATGTATCCATATTGTCCACTATCTCTTCGATAGTACCTTCACCGTCTATCTTTTGAAGTTTACCCTGCTTCTCATAAAACTCCTCTATCTCTTTGAGCGGCTCAAGATAGACCTTCATTCTGTTGTTAAAGACTTCATTGTTATCATCAGCTCCTCTTCCTCGCCCCAGCACCCTCTCTCGCGCCGTCTCTTCACTCACGACCACTTCGATAACACTCACAAGCTCCACTTCACTCTCATCTTTGAGATACTTATCAAGCTCTACCATCTGCTCAACGCTTCTGGGATATCCGTCTATCACGACAACATCCGTAGGAGAAGCTTTGATAGCTCCAACTATCGTCTCTATAACGATATCTATCGGTACTAAGTTCCCTTTGTCGATATAACTTTGTATGATCTTTCCTCTCTCGCTACCGCTTGCCACCTCTGCTCTAAACATATCACCTGTTGAGTAGTGAGTGATATTCTCATGTCTTTTAGCGATTAACTCCGCATCCGTTGTTTTACCACTTCCCGGTGCTCCGATTATCAAAAATAGTTTTTTCATATATATCCTTATACCTTTTTTTGTTCTCTAACTCTGATACTAAGCTCTCTTAACTGCTCATTATCAACCCTGCTTGGGGCCTCTGTGAGCATACATTGTGCTCTTTGAGTTTTTGGAAATGCTATCACATCTCTAATGCTTGAGCTATTTGTCAGTAACATAATCAACCTATCCAGACCAAAAGCGATACCCGCATGCGGCGGAGCACCGTACTCGAAGGCTTCTAGTAAGAATCCGAACTTCTCTTTCGCCTCTTCATCACTGATGCCGAGCAGTTCAAACACCTTTGCCTGAATCTCCGGCTTATGGATACGCACACTACCGCCACCTAACTCCACGCCGTTTAATACGATATCGTAAGCGATAGAGGAGACCTCTTCCAAATCCTCCACATCTAAGTTATCCGGCATGGTAAAGGGGTGGTGCATCGCCTTTATCTTGCCCTCTTCCACCTCAAACATAGGAAAATCGACAACCCATACAAACTCAAATCTATCTTTCGGGATGATATCCATAAGCTCGGCAAGATAGAGTCTAAACCGACCCATATAGTCCCAAACCAACCTCTTCTCTCCGGCTCCAAAGAAGATCACATCGCCTACTTTAAGATCAGCCCTCTCGATGATCTTTTGCAAATCCTCTTCACTAAAAAACTTCGTCAAAGGTCCCTTTAATCCATCATCTTTGTACTGAAAATAGCCAAGTCCAGCCGCACCGAAACTTCTGACATAATCCTCAAACCCTTTCATCTGTCTCTTTGAGAAGATATTGTCTCCGTTTGGTACTTTGAGCGCTTTGATGCGATTTTTCTTTGGATCTTTTGCGATGTTTGAGAAAATCTCATTAGTACAATTTGCAAATATATCTATCATATCCACCATCGATAGATCAAATCTTAAATCTGGCTTATCGCTACCGTACTTCTCCATCGCCTCACTGTATGTCATACGTTTAAAAGGCGTCTCGATCTCATGCCCGCAGGCTTTAAATATCTCTTTTAGCATGATTTCGCTCACCTCTATCACATCCTCTTGGGTGGCAAAACTCATCTCAAGGTCTATCTGCGTAAACTCCGGCTGTCTATCTGCCCTTAAATCCTCATCTCTAAAGCACTTCGCCACTTGAAAATATCTATCAAAACCGCCTACCATAAGAAGCTGTTTAAAGAGCTGAGGGGATTGCGGAAGTGCGTAAAACTCTCCGCCGTGAACCCTGCTCGGCACTAAATAGTCTCTCGCACCTTCAGGGGTTGACTTGGTTAGTACCGGAGTTTCTACCTCCAAAAATCCAAGCTTATCGAGTGCATTTCTTGCCGCTATGGTAGCTTTACTTCTGAGTCTAAATATCTCGTATGAAGAGGGTTTTCTAAGATCAAGGTATCGATACTTGAGTCTTATCTCTTCACCCACCTTCTCATCACCTATCACAAACGGCAAAGGGGCACTTCTGTTTTCTATGGTAAGCTCATCCACAACCACCTCTATCTTTCCGGTTTTGAGGTTTGGATTTTCAAGTCCCTCGCCTCTAAGTCTCACTTTTCCTTTGGCGATCAATACAAACTCATCTCTCACCTCATTTGCCACTTTATGGGCATGGGCATTATCCGCCGGATCGCAAACAAGCTGTACCAAACCGCTCTTATCTCTTAAGTCGATAAATATCACACCTCCGTGGTCTCTATAACTATTTACCCAACCGCAAAGCGTAACCTCTTTACCTACATCATTTTCGCTAACTTCACTACAATAATGACTTCTCAACACTTTTTCCTATCAATGATTTTCTAAAAAATTATATTACTTCACAAAACCCAAATTTTGCAATAAAATAGTTCAGTATTGGGTTAAATAAGCAGATATTATGCCACAAGTTTGATTATTTTGTGATATATGGTATTTGGTCAAAGCACCTTACAATTGTAAAGCTTAAATTTACTATCGGCAGTGATAACTTTATAATTATGTGTGATAGCTTGAGAGATGATCATCCTATCAAACGGATCTTTATGATAAAACGGCAATACCCCAAGCATCAGGGCACTTTTTGCATCAAAATCCAACACATTTATACCCATTTCATCAAGAAGAGTTAATAAATCAGCATCAAAATCCAACTGACCGATAGATTTTTTTATCATTATCTCAGCGATACTAACAGAGCTTAGATAGATGTTATTTTCCATATCCTCTATATATCGCATATATTTAGGCTTTATCTTTTTTTTATCAGCTAATAGCCATAAAAATATATGTGTATCGATGATGATACTCATACACTCTTCCCGTAAAAAAGCTCATTTATCTCATCAACTTCATCATCAAAATTTTCCGGTATCTTTAATTTACCCTCAAGTTGCCCGAATTTTCTTCTCTTTTTTGGCTCTTCGTAAGGTACTAACATCGCTACTTTTTTATGCTTCTTACCATACTCTATTATAAAATATTCACCATTTTTTTGTACCTCTTCCAAAATAGAAGAGAGTTTAGCTTTAAATTCTCCTACCTGTATCGATTTCATCATAGAGCCTTTACTTTTTTTGAATTATATCTGTTTTATTGACAAGTTGTCAAGTTAAATGCTTACCCCTTAAATATCAACCCTTTCGGTCTATCATCATCTATCTTCCAGACATACTTACTTCCGTCTCGGATGAGATGTAGAAGCTCTTTTTCTACATTTTTAGAGAGGTCTTTATTTTTGGTTACGATATCAAGCATCTTATTGACTCTGGCGTTTTGTATCTCAAGTAACTGCATCTGCTGCTCACTCTTTAATCTCTCCTCTTGGAGTTTTAACTCAGCTTTTCTTCTTTGTCTATCAATAAAGTACCAAAAGATCAAAACGATGATGATCAAAACGGCAAGTCCCAGAAGAACCTTTTCATAAAACTCCATCTTCTCTCTCTCAAGCTTCGCCTCTATTTCACTCTGTTGTAACTTAAGCTTATTGTTAAACTTTGTCTCGGTAACTCTAGCCTCAAGCTCCCTCTCTCTTATCTTTTTTTGCATCTTCGCTTTTTCATACTCAAGGTCTAATTTTTTAGACTCGATTTTATTGTTTAGCTGAGTTGTTTTTAGAGCCATCTCAAGCTCCTTACTCTTCTCCAACTCTCTCTTTTTCAGTTCGATATTTGCAAGCTCTATGTTTGAGTTAGTACTAAGTTTGGCAAGTGCCAACTCTTTTTTGATATTCTCTTTCGCTACACTATATGTGTTACTGCTACTTTTAGTACTAGTAGTCGTTACAACGCTCTTTTGCGTGCTTGTAGATCTCTCTTTGATAGCAGTTTGAGATGCTTTAGTACTAGCTGTTTTAGAGAGTGTTTTTGGTCTATTTTGCTCTTTAAGCTCTCTCTTTATTGGCTGATGATTTAGTCTCTTTAACTCCTCCTTATCAACCTCTCCGCAACCGCCAAATAACATCAGTACTAAGACAAAAACAACAAACTTCACCATCTCATCTCCTTAGCTTCTCACTGTCAAAAAAGGTGCTCTCATGGATATTTTCAAACGCTGCTTTTAATGATACAAAGAGTTTCTTATTGTTGGCTTCTAGCTCTTGAAGTAGCTTTTTTGTACTTGCTCTTGCATGGGGAGCTTTGGTCTTAAAGTGAAATCCGGGACATGCCTCATCTCCGATAGTAGGCATCTCATTGCTGATAGCAGCATCTATAAGTTGCCTCTCTCTCACATGTATCAAGGGTCTTATCACCAAAAGTCCGTTATTCGCTCTATAGATCGGCGGCATACTTCTAAGCGCACCGTTATACATAAAGTTCATAAAAAAGCTCTCCGCCGCATCGTCCAGATGGTGTCCGAGAGCCAGCTTATTAAACCCTCTCTCTTTTGCTACGCTATATAAAACCCCTCTTCTCATCCTTGAAAAGTAGCTACAGTATGATGAGTTCTCTCTGATGGTATCTTGCGCCACCTCATAGATATTGGTTTTATGTACGATATGAGGGATATTATGCTCTTTGCAGTGAGCCTCCAGCCTGCTTAGATCCGTTCCGTCACCGTAATCAACAGTCACCGCCAAAAAATCAAACTCAAAAGGAAGCACCTTTTTTCGATAATTGAGATAGTGCGCCAGCGTTAGTGAGTCTTTACCTCCGCTAAGTCCCAGCATCACCCTATCTCCCTCGACCATGAGGGAGTATTTAGCGTTGGTTCTTCCTATGGTTCTAAGAAGTTTTTTAGAGAGTTTGACCTCAGCCATTTAACTTATCAAGCATCTTCATAATAAAATCGGCACTCTCTTTGGCGCTACTCTCCAAAAAGGTATCAAAATCAAACCCCGCATCCATATCCGCCGCATCGCTAATAGCCCTTAGTACTAAGAAAGGAACGCCAAGTGCATCACAGACCACTGCTACACTCGCCCCCTCCATCTCTAAAGCATCCGCTCCAAAGGTATCGGCGATCCACTCCTTCCTCTCCTCATCTGCGATAAATTGATCTCCGGTAGCAATCACCCCTTCATAAAGCGTAGTACTAAGCTCATCCGCTACCTCTTTTGCGATAGATAAAAGCGCTCTATCACTCTCCACAAACACTTTCCCCTCAGGTACAAAACCGTAGGGATGTCCAAAAGCGGTGATATCCAAGTCGTGCTGACAAAGTTTGGTAGCTACGATCAAGTCTCCTATCTTCAAAGCGGGATTTATCGCTCCGGCAACTCCGCTAAATAGAAGCTTCTGCGCCCCAAACTTCTCTATCATCGTCGTTGCGGTTAGAGCTGAAAAGACTTTGCCGATCTTCGAGTATGCGATAATTAAATCCAACGAGCCGTACTTTGCTTCATAGTACCTATTTCCGCCGTACGCAATCTCTCTATACTCCCCTACTCTCTCAAGTAGCGGCGTTATCTCCTCAACCATCGCTCCCATTATCGCTATCTTCAAGCTCTCTCCTTAATTGTGTCTTAGCATATACTTTTGGATTGAAGAGAGTTTTCTATCAAGATCAACTATGAGCAACTCTCTCTCAAAAAGCTTCGCTTGTGCCCTCTTTTTACCGCTTGGATCTATCACCATGCTACCGCCCCAAAAGCCAAGCCCGTCCTCAAAACCTACACGATTGCAAAAGATCACATAAGCCCCGCTAAGTATCGCCGTTGTTGAGAGTATCCTCTCCCACTGCTTCTCGATACCGAGATACCCCTCATCTCCGAAATCTCTGGAGGGTGAATTTGCTATGACATAGAGTATGTCGGGGCGATTTGAGGCGATGGTGTCGATATTCCCGGATGACCAGAGATCTTCGCAGATAACCGTCATCGTCTCACCAAAACTGCTCTTGAAACGCTCTATCCCCTCACCCTTAAAAAAAAATCTCGCCTCTTGAAACATACCGTAGGTAGGAAGATTGTTTTTGTGATGTACCGATATAAGCTCTCCGTCGCTAAAGTATAGAGCCGAGTTATAGATACGATCTCTCTCTTTTGTAACCGCGCCTATGACGATATCTATATCGCTACTTAACTCTTTAAACTCATTAAACTCATCTAAGCTAAATGCATCTTCATATACCGCATCCATCAGCATATAGCCGCTCATCGAGAGTTCAGGGAAAACAACTACCGTCGCACCCTCTTTTTTGGCTTGGTTTATCTGCTTGATGTGAAGCTCAAGGTTGTCTCTTGAAAGTTTGGGTGATATTTGCGATAAGGCTACTCTCATCTTAACTGCTCAAACGCACTCTCTAAACTTTGCGTATCTGTGATACTGATAGTCGGGGTATTTACCCCTCTTCTGTTTAACCCTTTTAGTACGGTTCCGCCAAACTCTATAAATAGATCCGCCTCATCTTCATACGCCTTTATCGACTGTTTATAGAGCACAGGCTTCGTTAACTGCTCTCCAAGTAGCTCTATCGCTTCATCTTTCGTACTATACTTCTTAGCAGTTACATTTGAGATGACCGGTGAGATAAATTCATCTTTTAACTTCTCTTGCAATAGCTCTTTGAGCGGTACAGAAGCACTCGCAAGAAGCGGACAGTGGCTTGCTATGGACATATTTAGCACAATCGCTCTTTTTGCTCCCGCCTCCTTAAAAGACTCTACCATATCATTTAGATCACTCTTGACACCCGCGGCAACTATCTGACCGTCACTATTGTAGTTTGCCGCCCAAACTTTTTTGCCCTCATCTCTTGCCTTTTGAGTCAAATCCTCGACAACTTCGTCACTAAGACCTATGAGTGCCATCATACCGACATCCTGCCCCTCGCAAGCCTTTTTCATCAACTTTCCTCTTTGATGTACCAACTCAACTCCGTCAAGATAGTCAAGCGCTTTAACAGCGGTTAAAGCCGAGAACTCCCCCAACGAGTGCCCGAGAGCAAAAATCGGCTTCATATTCATCTCATCTTCAAAAACCTTGTATGCCATTGCACTTACAAGTAAAATAGCAGGTTGCGTATATTCAGTCTGCTCCAAAAGGTCATTCTCTTTAAACATAAGCTCCTTAAAGTCGATCCCCAGTCTCTCACTCGCACTTTCAACCATCTCTCTCGCTACTTCAAAGTTATTGTATAGATCCTCTCCCATCCCGACACTTTGAGAGCCTTGACCCGGAAAAATAGATGCATATTTCTTCATATAGTACCTTTTTATTTTTTTCTTATTTTAGCTATTATACTTTTAAACAAAAATACTATCGCTCCTAAGAAAAATCCGACCGCAAGTTCGGGGAGGATAGGGATGCAGTCGTGAAATAGTTGATGCAAAAACGCCACTTTATGAATATAGATGCCTCCGGCAACCAAAAGCATAGCGATAGTACCGATAACTGAGAGTGTTTTTATCACTTTAGGAAGCAGTGAAACAAGGGTTTTTCCCAGATGAACTGAAAACTTTGAACCCCGCTCTATCAAAGCGACTCCCATATCATCCATTCTCACGATAAGAGCTACTATCCCGTAAATCCCGACGGTTGCTAAGAGAGAAACAAGGGACACTACCGTGATCTTTGTTACGATATCGCTCTCCATCACAGCACTCAGTGCGATGATAACGATCTCCAAAGAGAGTATAAAATCTGTCGTTACGGCAGATTTGATCTTCTCTTTTTCACTCATACGATCACTTTCACCGGAGTGAGTAGCACCGTACATATAGTACTCATATATCTTCTCAAACCCCTCATACGCCAGATAGGCACCCCCGATGATCAGCAGCCAAGTGATAAGTGTCGGCAGATAATAGCTTAAAAGTAAAACGATAGGTACGATAATCAGTTTATTAAGAAGAGAGCCTTTTGTGATGGCAAATAAGACAGGAAGCTCCCGATTTGCACTAAAACCGGAAGCCTTTTTGGCATTGACCGCCAGGTCATCACCGAGTATTCCCGCAGTCTTTTGGGTAGCAACCTTGGCACTGCTTGCAACATCATCCAGAAGATAGGCGATATCGTCAAACAGTGCAAAAAATCCGGATGCCATACTACCCCTTAGTGACTACAACCGCATCCTGTACCGCAACTATCTTGCGGACCACCTACGATACCGGTAGCGATCTCCTCTTCTGTCGCATCTCTCACATCGGCCACTTTGACACTAAACATCAAATCTTTACCCGCAAGCGGATGATTAAAGTCAACCGTTACATTTTTATCATCAAACGCTTTGACGACAACCGGAATAGGTTTACCATTTTGATCGTGACCATATAAAGGCATACCGACTTGCAAATCTATACCCGCAAATTGCTCGATCGGAACTTGGTCTATCGCTTCCGGATTATACTCTCCGTAAGCTTCGTTCGATGGCACCAATATATCCGCACTTTCACCTTTAGAAAGATCCTTTAGTTTGGACTCGAGTCCCGGAATGATTTGATTTTTCCCTGTGATAAACTCTAAAGGTTCTCCGGTCGGATTGGAATCAATCACCTCATCCTTCCCGGCTTCTCTTAACTC
>JALWLO010000143.1:11783-24512 GCA_027084135.1 Campylobacterales bacterium
GTTACTACTTGATTATTTTCTATTGACATATTTTTCCTTTTAATAAAATACATCCTGATTGTAGCGAAAAAAGGTTAATCCAAATATCTTTTTGCTATCTTTGCTTGAGGTGAATCTGGATAACTATCGATGATAGTTTGGAAAAAGAGATTGGAGTTTTCGATATCATCCATATGCTTAAAACTCAGTGCTGTATGAAGCAGAAGTGTCGGCATATAGGAGGCTTTATCATAGAACCCTACACTCTTTTTATAAAAGACGATCGCCTCTTCATAGCGTTTTTGATAGTAAGCTATCTCGCCCAAGTAGTAGTTTGCCGTTGCCGGCTTGTAAGACTTTTTAGCTAACTTTTCAAATATCTCTTTCGCATCATCATATCGCTTTTTTCTATAGAGTGAGATCGCTTTCTTGAGAAGTTCGGAGTTACTTAACTTCTTCTCCTTTTTAGCTTTTGGCTTAGGGGAAACCTTCGGAGTCGTATCAATACTTGGTGAAGATGAAATAAGCTTTGTCAATTTTTTGATAGAAGCGCTTAACTTTTTAAAGTTTGAGTCGATCCTGTTTTCAAGTTCATCCACTCTCCTTTTTAACGCTTCCAACTCACTTTTATCGACTCTATCTTCATTGGCATCCAATTCGCTGATCTTCTGCCCTGTTTGCCCCAGCTTTTGACTCAGAGAGTCAACGACACTTCTAAGCCCCTCGATCGCCTCTTGCATCTCATCTATCTTCATGGCGTTTTGCTCTATCTTTCGCTTATTTGCCATGGAGAGTTTTCTATTTTGGATGAGCGTTCGCTCACTTTCGCTCAATCCATAAGGGTTACCGTCATCCAGTACACCGGTATCGGAATCGGCACTCAGACTCGTACTAGAAATAGATAGAAGTAGGGTTAGTACTAAGACTCCTCTTTTAGTCATTATCTACCTGCTACTCTAAAATTTTGATATCGGCTCTTCTATTTTGTTGCCAACACTCACTGTTGTGCTCCGTACATATCGGCTTACTTTCGCCGTAACTGATGATCGAAATCCTTGATCCGTCCACACCGTTAGCGATAAGCGCTCTTTTGGTCGATTTTGCTCTCTTTAGACCGAGTGCATAGTTATACTCATCCGTTCCCCACTCATCACAGTTACCTTCAACTCTCACACCAAGTCCGGCTAAATCTATATTGAGGATAGAGGCATCTTTCTCAATTTTTTGCATCTCTGTTGCGGAGATATCATATCTATCAGTCCCAAAGTAGATAGGCTCAAGACCATGGTTATCACCGCCTCCTACACCGTAATCACTACTACTCGTATCGACCTGTTCCATACCGTCTATACCGGCATCGATCGTATCATTTCCCAAACCTTCTAACTGTCCACCGTTATCTAGACCGGCATTGATAGTTGCCCCTGTATCGGCAAGTTCAGGGCTTTTTTGAGAACATCCACTCAAGATAAAAGTAGCCGTCAACAAACTAAAAAATATCATTTTTCTCATTTTTACTTCTCCTAAAAGTTTAATTTATTTTAACATAACCAAAATTAAATCACTATTTTCATTTTACCAATCAATGGATTGGATCTTCCCAACTCTTAACGGAAAGAGAAATGTCCTATTTGCGTTAAGCCTCAAGATTCCTAAAGAGCTAACACCTCCGCTCTCTTTGATAAAGAGTACGCTCTCACCATCATCTGAAAATCTCGGAAACATATTTTTCCCACCGTTAGTCAACTTTCTGATATAGTCTGTTTTGGTAGAGATCAAGTATAGATTGAAAACCCCTCTGCCCACATCACTTTTCGCATCTCTACTTGAATAGACGATATAGTTGCCGTGCGTTGTACATGAACTGTTGTTTTTACCGTGATAGACCATCTGTTCCGCTCGTCCTCCATTGATAGAGGTGTGGAAAATATTTGGATATCCCAGTCTTTCAGAGATAAAAACAACTCCACTCTCATTATCGACAAAATTACCGTTTACATCAATACCTTTGTAAGTTGTTATTCTCTTTTTTGAAGCATTGTAACGATTATACAAGTAGATATCGGGTTGATCATGCGGTGCCATCGTTATAAGCAATTTACTCCCATCTTTGCTGACATCCGAACAGACTATCATACCGTTACTAGAGAGTATCTTTTGCTTAGCACCGCTGTAGAGATTTAAAAGATAGAGTGTCGGTTTTCCGCTATTGTAACTTGTGTAGTAGAATGCATCTTGAGAGCTATTCGCCCATTTGGGGAAAATATTGAGCCCTCCCCTCACGATCGTCTTTGTAAACGAGAGTGTATAGTCTGAAACGATGATCTCACTCTTGCCCGGGGCTACATACTTTGCAAAGATAACATATTTGCTCATCCAATCTATCGACGGAAAACCCATCTTATCATTGACATCTATAGCAATATTATGTGCAAGAAACGGATATCTCTTTTTCTTAGAAATCGCATAAGATTTATCTAAAAACTTCACGCCGTTTTTGCCGTTTACAAGCTTTACTCTCACGGCAAGTCTTCCACTTGGCTCCTCATCAACTTTACACTTTAGTACTAGCTCGCTATCGCTTCCCATCACATCTTTTGAGTCAAAAGGGAGCGTTATATAATCATGCTTTACATCAAAATGGGTACTTACCTTCAGATCCCCTATTAAAAGCTTTAAGAACTTTCGCTTGATAGTGGAAGGATTTTGTGACGAATCGGCAACGACTATCTTAGGAGTCTTCTTGATCTTTTTGACTATCTCAATCGTAGCATCAGCTGCAAATAGAGTCTGAAATAGCATTAGTACTAATATCACATACTTCATACACTCTCCTAATAAACTATTTATATTTATTCTAAAAACTATATTGCCATTTTAACCTTAATAAAAAGATAATAGATTTCTTTGATCTCTACTAAGTTAAATATTTTAAATTTGTTACCCTAAAAGAGAGGAAATTTATACTACTGCTCTTTATCTTTAAACTCAAATTTTGCCTGTTTATAAGGCACACCTTTGGGTCTTGGGAAGGTTTCGTATTGAAGATTTTGTAAAAATATATCCAGTTTTTTATCAAATAGAGGATTGTTCGAGTATCTTAAAACCTTATAGGTTAAAAGACCGTTGCTATCTATCCTTATTCTCACAACGGCACTGAGATTGTTTTGTGTCGAGATTGTTCTCTGCCATTTAGCCATAATTCTACTACTGACAGGAGACCAAAAGTCATCACTCTCTCCTCTCTTTTTATGCTTAGACGGACTTGCGGAAGAGATAGTAGTCAAGAGTGCCTTAGCAGCTTCAAGCGCCTTTTTCCTCTTTCTCTCTGCCGCCTCTTTGGCTCTTTTTGCTTTTTGCTTAGCCAAACGACTCGCTCTGGCAACCTCCTCTTTCTGTTTCTCTTCCATCGCTTTTTCATATTTATCGGTTCTAATGGTTGAAAAGAGATCTTTTGCACTTCTACTCTCGATATCTCTTGCCTCTTGAGCCTTTTCCGCCTTATCTTCAACGATAGGTTGCGGTTTACTCTCCTCTTTTTGCTCTTGACTCTCCTCTTCTGACTTGACCTCTTTTTGGGCGATAGGCTCAGGTTTGACTTGATTTTGGATCTGCGGCTTTTGCGGCGGTTGCTCTATCGGAACAGGTTTAACGATAGGCTGGGGCTTTGGCTTAGGTTTGGTTTGGTTTGGCTTTTTATCTTCATGGGTATCAAGTTCTACAACGATAGCATCCTCTACATTGTAGCCGTAATCTTTCACTCTCTTTTCATGCTCTTTGACATACTCTATAAAAAGAAAAATCAAAAAAAGATAGGTAAATATTGCAATAAGTAGTGCAATAATATTGTAGAGTCTATTCTCAGCCATTCGTTACCAAAGACACCTTACTAAATCCTGAATCTTTTATAATCTTTAGTACTCGCATGATTGTGTCATATTTGAGTGATTTGTCGGCTTTTATATAGACAACCGTCTCTCTTGGAAATTTGTCTTTCATAAGATTAAAATCGTCCGCAAATGTCTTGAGTGAGTAGCTCTTATCTTTGATTTTGATCATTTTGTTTCTATCGATCCGAATCGTAAGATCGGGGATCTTCTGCATCGCTTTAGATTTGGATCCCTTTGGCAGGGAGATATCATCATGGTACTCCATAACGGGAGCAGTCACCATGAGTATCGCCATCAACACTAACATAATGTCCACCAAAGGCGTGATGTTAAGATCCGGATTGTCGTCCCAATTATAGTTCATACTTTTTTCTACTCTCGAAACTCTCATTCGGTGAAACGGTCGCCAACAACTCTACTTCACTCTCTATAACATTTAGCAACTCATACGCTTTTCTCTTCAAAAAGATATGTGCAGAATAGGCGGGAACCGCTACAAAGATACCTGCAGCTGTCGCTACCAAAGCTTCACTAATGGCAGGTGCGATGACACTAAGTGAAGCTGTTGAACTGCCGCCAAGCTGACTAAATGTATCAAGGATAGAGATAATCGTTCCAAAAAGTCCTATAAAGGGTGCGGTTGAAGAGATAACCGATAACACCGATAGATAGGCGGTAGCCTTTTTTTGAGCAAATGCCTTACAAACAGCCAATTTAGAGTTGCTGGAAGCACCGCCGATACATTTGCTTAAAATCGAGTTTTTCTTTATTTTGGCAACACCCTTTAAAAGGGACTCCAAAGAGGCTTTTTCTGTTCTCTCCCAACTTGCAAGGGTCAAAGTTCTTGATACATATATCCAAATGGTAATGATAAAATATGCAGAAAGCCATACCAAAACTAAGGTAGATATAAATCCACCTTGAGTTAAGTATGTAAAAAATATATCCATAATTAGAGACCTTTGGCAGCACTCTCAAGTTTTGAGGTGGCGGTAGCTATCGCAATATCCGAGTCACTCATAGAGGCGATAAGTTCCTTTGCCTTTTTGATGGCTTCAGAGATATTCGCTCCCTCGATTGCAACCGCACCGTCTGCCAAAATCGTCACTTTATCTTCATCAACTTTTACAGTACCCCAGTCAACTGCCACTAACTCTTTGCTTTTGTCCGGCTTTTCGATCTCTATCACACCGGCTTTTAGCGTAGTGACTGTTCCGGCATGATCTTTTAGTACACCAAACTCTCCCTCACTTCCGGGAAGTGTTACGGTAAGAATGTCACCGTCAAAGATGACACCTTCTGGAGTGATCAACTCCAATCTCATACTCTCCATCTATCTACTCCTTTTGGGACTACCCTTCCATCTTTTGGGCTTTCTCTATTGCCTCATTCATATCACCGACCATATAGAAGGCATTTTCAGGTAGGTCATCATATTTACCTTCTAGGATACCTTTAAATCCCGCTATCGTATCCTCAAGTGTAACATATTTTCCAGGACTTCCGGTAAACACTTCTGCAACGAAGAATGGTTGAGATAAGAACTTCTCTATCTTTCTTGCTCTCTCAACGATCTGTTTATCCTCTTCACTAAGCTCATCCATACCGAGAATTGCGATGATATCTTGAAGATCTTTATATTTTTGAAGTACCGACTGAACTCCCCTTGCCACTTGATAGTGCTCCTCACCGATGATTTGCGGATCAAGCATTCTTGAAGTCGAATCAAGTGGATCAACCGCAGGGTAGATACCCTTCTCAGCAATACTTCTATTTAGTACCGTTGTTGCATCAAGGTGCGCAAAAACAGTTGCAGGAGCCGGGTCTGTAAGGTCATCAGCAGGTACATAAACCGCTTGAACCGATGTAATAGATCCCTTTTTAGTAGATGTAATTCTCTCTTGAAGTGCACCCATCTCTCTCGCAAGTGTCGGCTGATAACCCACCGCTGAAGGGATACGACCAAGAAGTGCAGACATCTCTGAACCGGACTGCGCAAATCTAAAGATATTGTCGATAAACATCAACACATCTAGACCCATCTCATCTCTAAAGTACTCCGCCATTGTAATACCTGTAAGAGCGATTCTGTTTCTCGCACCCGGTGGTTCATTCATTTGACCGTAGCAGAGAGCAACTTTATCAAGTACATTCGACTCTTTCATCTCGTTATAGAGGTCATTACCCTCTCTGGTTCTCTCACCGACACCGGCAAATACTGAGTAACCGCTATGTTTAAAGGCTACATTGTGGATAAGCTCCATGATGATAACCGTTTTTCCAACACCGGCACCACCGAATAGTCCAACTTTACCACCCTTTGCATATGGTGCAAGAAGGTCAACCACTTTGATACCTGTCTCAAATATCTCACTCTTTGTACTTTGATCTTCAAACGCAGGCGGTTTTCTGTGGATCGACCACTTCTGTTTTGCATTGACCTCACCGGCATCATCTATCGGATCACCGATCACATTGAAGATTCTTCCTAGTACCTCTTCACCTACCGGAACCTGTATAGGTGTACCGAGTGCTGTCGCCTCCATACCTCTCACAAGTCCCTCACTCATATCCATTGCGATCGTTCTAACTCTATTATCACCGATATGAGCCGCAACCTCTAATATAAGCTTCTTATCTTCACCCTCAACTTGGTAATTTACCTCTATTGCTTCGTTGATTTCAGGAAGATAGTCTTCAAAATCAACATCTACAACAGGTCCAATTACCTGTGAAATTTTACCTTTCATCTACCATACTCCTTTTAAAATTTATTTTAGTGCTTCCATACCTGAAATTATCTCGATAAGTTCAGTTGTAATAGCCTCTTGTCTTGCTTTATTATAAGCGATCGTGAGTTGATTGACTCTCTCTTTTGCATTGTTTGTCGCCGCATCCATCGCCTGCATTCTGGCACTATGCTCAGCTGCAAGTGAATCTATCAGCGCGTAATACATGTTATACTCAAAATATTTCTTCACCAACTCATCAAGCATCTTCTCTTCATCATCAGCCTCTATCTCCATCGCTGAAGAGCTCTCTGCCGCTTCTGCCCCCGCAACATCAACCGGGATGAGATTTAGCTGTTTCAAATCTTGCGTCAGCATATTGAGATATCCGTTATAAACAAGGATGATCTTATCACTCTTTCCATCTAAAAACTCTTCTACAGCCTCACCGATCACCTCTTGAGCCTTCTCATATGTGGGAGCGGAACTGTAGTTTACATACTCTTTATAGAGTTCAAGTCCCTTAAATTTAAAGAACTCAATACCCTTTTTCCCTACAGCTCTAAGTCTTACAACCGCTCCTTTGTTTTGGTACTCATCGATCAATGAACTTACTCTTTTTATAGTTTGAACATTAAAGCCGCCGCAAAGTCCTTTATCAGCCGTGACAAAGACGATATCAACTACTTTAGGGTTTGCTACATCGTTAAAAAACTTCGAACTTGCTCCACCCTCTTTGGCACTGTTGATCTTTGCCGCAAGCTCATTTAACATCTTTGTGAGATGTGTCGCGTAAGCTTTAGACTTTTTGGCAACGATTTCTGCTCTTTTTAGTTTTGCTGTAGAGACAAGTTTCATAGCGCGAGTGGTCTTTTGTGTATTTTTGACACTCTTGATATTTCTCTTGATCTCTTTTAAATTTGCCATTATCTATGCCTTTTTATGCTGAAAATGTTGTTTTAAACTCGTCTAACACGCGCTTCAATAACTCATCAGTCTCATCGCTTATCTTCTTATCTGTTCTAATCGCCTCAAGTAGATTTGGATATTTGGCATCGATAAAACTCATAAGCTCAGACTCGAACTTAACGACAGAGTTTACAGGAATATCATCTAGATAACCGTTTGCACCTGCGTAAATCATCACAACTTGTTTCTCGATCGGTATCGGAGCGTATGGTCCCTGCTTGAGAACCTCTACCATTCTTTGACCTCTCTCAAGTTGTTTTCTACTCGTCTCATCCAAATCCGATGCAAACTGTGCAAAAGCTTGTAGCTCTCTATATTGAGCAAGATCCAATCTTAAAGTACCGGCTACCTGTTTTGTGGCTTTGATCTGCGCCGCACCACCGACTCTCGATACTGATAGACCGACATTGATCGCAGGTCTGATACCTGAGTTGAAGAGATCCGTCTCAAGGAAGATCTGACCGTCTGTGATAGAGATAACATTGGTTGGAATATATGCCGCAACATCACCCGCTTGTGTCTCGATGATAGGAAGTGCGGTTAAACTACCGGCACCCAACTCATCACTCAGTTTTGCCGCTCTCTCAAGCAGTCGTGAGTGGAGGTAAAATACATCTCCCGGATAGGCTTCCCTACCCGGAGGTCTTCTAAGGATAAGAGACATCTCCCTATAGGCAACCGCATGTTTGCTTAAATCATCATAGACGATAAGGGCATGCTTTGCATTGTCTCTAAAGTACTCACCCATTGTCACACCCGTATACGGTGCCAAAAATTGAAGTGCCGCAGATTCGCTCGCTCCAGCAACAACCACAATCGTATAGTCAAGTGCGCCGGTCTCTTCAAGTTTTTTAACGACTTGTGCGACACTTGACTGCTTTTGACCTACCGCTACATAGATACAGATAACATCTTGATCTCTTTGGTTGATGATCGTATCTAGTGCAACCGTTGTTTTACCGGTTTGTCTATCACCGATGATCAGCTCTCTTTGCCCTCTACCGATCGGTACAAGTGCATCGATCGCTTTGATTCCTGTCTGAAGCGGCTCATGAACAGATTTTCTAGCCATGATACCCGGTGCTTTTTCCTCTACAAATCTAAACTCTTTCGCTTTGATCTCACCTTTTCCGTCTATCGGCTCACCGATAGCATTTACCACTCTTCCGACTAGCTCTTCGCCGACCGGAACTTTAAGAAGTTGTCCAAGTCTTTTGATACTTGTTCCCTCTTTGATATCAGCTCCGCTTCCGAGCACAACAACACCTACGCTGCTCTCCTCAAGGTTTAACACCATTCCTCTATCACCGGTCTCAAACTCAACCATCTCACCGGCCATGACATTATTTAAGCCGTAAACTTGCGCGATACCGTCGGCGAAACTAATAACCTTACCCGTCTCTTCGATATCAACATTTAGTTCAAAATTTTCAATTCTCTCTTTGATAAGAGAGCTAATCTCGTCAGCTTTTACTTTTGCACTCAACTTCTTCTCCTTTATAGATTTATAACGCTTTTAAAATATGTTCAACCAATTGAGACTGCAGTCTGGCAGTTGACAGACCGACCTCAACACCTAAATCATCTATCTCTACTTTTACACCCGGATAGTCACTCACTACATTTGAGAGCTTTATGTTTTTCCCTAACTTTTTACTCACGGCACTCTCTATATCTTTCACTTGAGATGCATCAACCTCAAAGTTACTGATCAACTCTCCCTCATACTCATCTTTTATCTTCGCTAGCTCACTCTTTAGAGCCTTGGCTATATGCGGCAACTCATCCACTCTGCCGTTTTGCACCAATAGCTTGATAAAGTTTGCGATTTTATCATTCGGCTTCTCTATCAGTGAGAGGAGAAAGTTACTCTTTTCCTCTTTTGATAAGTCAGGTGAATGGATAATGTTTCTGAATTTTATATCGTGTGTTGCGGCAGCCAACTCACCCATTGCACCTTGGATTTCCTCTAATTCATTAGTACTAAGTGTAGAGACTAGCGCTTTTACATATCTTTTAGAAATATCACTCATCTACGCAACCTTTTTCTTAATGATATTTAAGAGGTCTTCATTGCTTATGCTGACACCGTTTTTGCTAAAGAGCTCTTTCAAGATTGAGTCCACAACCTCTTGTTTCATCTTTTTGGTCTCGATCTCTAGCCTCTCTTCAAACGATTTTTCAAGATACTCTACTTCAGCTTCACCGCTCTCTTCTATCTTTTTAGCCTGCATAGCAGCCTCTTTTTTAGCTAACTCTATGATCTCGTTAGCCTTCTCCTTCGCCGTATCAACGCTCTTTAGCGCCTCCTCTTTTTTCTCCTTAGCCTCTTTTAACTTCTCTTGAACGGAAGATAGCTCATTTGATATAGACTCTCTTCTTGAAGCGAAAAAGCCCTTTATCTTATCCGCGATAAGATAGTAAAGAATCCCTGCAAAAAGGATAAAGTTAAAGAGTCTCCACCAAAAATCGGTACCGCCTTCACCCCCATCCGAAGCAGATAGAGCCAAAGGAATCAAAAATAGAACAAGATATTTACTCATCAAAACTCCTAAATGTTTTTAATTTTATTCTCTATAGCACTACTATAAGTAGATAGATTTGCTTTGAGAGACTCTGCAAGAGCCGATTTTTGACTCTCTAAATCTTTTAAAAACTCCTCATATCTGCTCTCGATACTTTTTTGTGCAGCCTCGATCTTTTGAGCAACTTTGTCTTTTGCCTCTTGGGTAGCGCTCTCTCTGATCTTAAGCGCTTCACTTTTGGCATTTTGGATGATCTCGTTTGCCTGCTTATTTGCATCTTCAATAGCATCACTATCCTCTTTCAAAGCCTCTAGATCATCTCTGATCATCTTATCTCTTTTATCGATGTGAGCCAAGAGAGGTTTATAGAGAGTGTTGTTTAGGATGTAGATCAAAGCACCAAAAATGATGGCGGTAAATAGAAGTAAGCCAAAACTAATATCTAACATATTTTACAGCCTTAGTAGAAATTTTAGGGTTCTCTTAATTTGTAGCCCTTTATAAAACGGGCTGATTCTAACACAAAGAGAATAAAAGATAACTTTATTAACGGGTGTAAAAAGGTATAAAAGATAGCAATAAAAATTATTCTCTTTACAAAACTATGATATTTTTACTACACTACTTCTTAGATAGCACCCATTTTTTGGGTTCTTTGAGTAGTGATGAACTGTTTGACAACGATCAAACACTACTTTTTGAAGTGTTACTTTTCGTAATATGTCAGAGATTAAATAAAAATAGTTTAATAACAGAGAAACAGCGCTACTTTTGTGACTCTAATAACTTTAAAAAGCGCTCTATATCGCTCTCTTGGCTAAAGTTTATCACTACTTTTGAAGAGCTAATTTTACTCTTAAACCCGAGCGTTTCAAGGCTCTTTGTTACTTTTTGTAACTTACTCTTGTCGATGCTCTCTTTGATATTTCGTTTTGTAACTTTTGTGCCGGCTTTGCTTTTTAATTTTTTGATAAGGTCTTCGGTATCCCTGACAGTCAATTTCTGACCGATAATGGTATCGGCTATCATCTTTTGACTCTTCTCATCGAGCCCTACCAAAACTTTAGCATGTCCTTGAGAGAGTTTGGAAGATGAGACAAGATCCTGCACATACTCACTGAGGTTAAGAAGTCGTAGGGTATTGGTTATGAGCGTTCTACTTTTGTGTAAAATTTCACCCAATCTCTCTTGAGTGATGCCGTATTGATCGATCAACTCTCTATAGGATTTCGCAAGCTCGATAGGATTTAACTCTTCTCTTTGGATATTTTCGATGAGTGCAAGCTCCCTAAACTTCTCCATCTCTATATCGGCGACGATTGCTTTTATCGTCTCGAGACCGGCAAGTTTGGAGGCTCTATATCTCCTCTCTCCCGCTACTATCACATATCTATCATCTACATTGACGACGATGATCGGCTGTAAGAGTCCATGCGTCAAGATAGAGTTCGAAAGCTCAACTAAAGCCTCATCATCAAAATTTTTTCTCGGCTGATAGGGGTTTGGATCGATCTTCGAGAGGGGAAGTTCCCTAACCTCTTGATTATCCGGCAATATATCCTTTTTATACGCCTCTTCAACATCCTCTAAGATTGCACTCAGACCTCTTCCCAAAGCACTCTTTTTTGCCATCTACTCCCCTTATGCTGACGCTAAAATCGATTTTGCAAGATGTTGGTAAGCAACTGAACCTTTTGATTTTACATCATAGAGCAAAACAGGACGACCGAAACTTGGTGATTCTGCCAATTTTATGCTTCTAGGTATTACGATATAGTCATCATCTATCGAAAATAGCTTATTTTTAAAGTGTTGTTGAAGATCTAGCAAAACCTGTTTTGAGAGGTTGTTTTGTGAACTATACATCGTCGGTAAAAAGCCTTTGATCTTGAGCTTTGGATTGATACTCTTTTTAACCAATTTCACCGTATTTAAGAGTTGCGCCAATCCCTCAAGCGCATAAAATTCACACTGAATCGGAATAATGATAGAATCAGCCGCACTTAGTGCATTGACGGTTATAGGACCAAGTGCCGGAGGAGAGTCGATTATGATATAATCATACTCATCTTTTAACTCTTTAAGCTTTCTCTTTAAGATAAGCTCTTTCCCCCTAGTTTTTTCATCGTAAAACTCCTTCTCTATCCCTACAAGTCCGATATTTGAAGGCACAAGATCAAGCAACGGCAATTCGGTTTTTAGTACTACTTCAGAGAGCCTCTTTCTACCGATCATCACATGGTAGATATTGTACTCATAGTCACTTCTTGAGTATCCAAGACCGATAGTGGCATTTGCTTGAGGGTCCAGGTCTATGAGCAAAACTCTCTTTTCCGCTACTGCAAGCGAAGCCGCAAGATTAACCGCAGTCGTTGTTTTGCCGACACCACCTTTTTGATTTGCAATCGCTATCACTTCACTCATCTTAAGCTATATATCCTTCTATTTTCAATTATTATCGAACCATCATCTTCAAGCTTGGCATCTCTTAAAGAGTAAACCTTTGTATCCTCTTTATCTCTAAAAAAGTATGCTCGAGATTTTTCAAATTCTATCTTATAATCTCTAAAAATATTCTTCCATAAAATATTAGAATCTACTTTTAAAAAGAACTTTTCTAATAATTCATCTTTTTCT
>JALWLO010000143.1:24522-77013 GCA_027084135.1 Campylobacterales bacterium
ATATTTATATCAATTATTGTAAAATTATCCGGAGCATTTTTAAGATTTAAACCCATGGAAACGATTACGATTCGGTTGTTGATGAGAGATGTGATGAGTCCGCCCGCTTTTTTATCTTTAATATAAAAGTCATTTGGCCACTTAAGCCAAACTTCACTTCCTCTCTCTTTTAGTACTAACTTCATCAGATAGGCAAAGTAGATCGAAAGGGAACTAAGCGGGAGATCCTTAGGTAACTCCTCTCTATCAAGGGCAAACGATAAAAAGAGATTTCCACGCTCTCCTATCCATCTATCGCCTCTCGATCCCACTCCTGCACTCTGATTTTCAGCGATAACAGCTATGGGTGCATCTAACTTACCCTCCCTAACGGCATCTATGAGATAGAGATGTGTAGAGTCAATCGTATCAAATGAGAGTATCTCCAAGCTCTAACCTCTTTCCTCTGATATAGGAGCGTGCATCGATCTCCTTTTTTGACGGAGCTTGGACTCTTTTTAGCTTAATCGCACCTCTTTGGCAACCCACTACAACTCCCTCATCATCGATCTTCAACACTTTTCCCGCTATTTGTTTATCCTTGTCATCTATCAGTTCAATCTCTTTGAGCTTTAGTCCGCTCTCTAGCTGGACACCGGGCCAAAACTTAAAAGCCAAATATCTTCTATACAGCCTAACAGCATCACTCAAATCAACAAGCGCATCACTCTTTTTGATCTTCTTACAGTAGCTGATCTCACCTCTCTGTTTTAACGGCTCTATCTTATCAAAATTTCTTAACACTTTTATCGTCAAATTTGCAGCCAAGATAGAGAGTTCATCAAAGAGCGTGGGAGCATCCATACCGCCTATATCCACAACACTAAAAGCCAAGATATCTCCACTATCTAACCCCTCCTCCATCAACATTGCCGTTACGCCTGAGTACCTATCACCGTTCAAGATCGCCTCTTGGATAGGACTGGCTCCTCTATATTTGGGCAAGAGAGAAGCGTGTAAATTGATACAAGGTGCGATATTTAAAATCTCTTTCGGCAGTATCATTCCGTATGCAGCAACTACTATAAAATCGGGTTTGAATCCCTCAATAGTACGAAAGGCTTCATCACTCTTCAGCGTGGTCGGTTGATAGATAGGAATCGTACTAGCTTTTTCCAAAAGGTACGCTTTCGTATCGGGCGGAGTGAGTATCTGCTTTCTGCCGACAGGTTTATCGGGCTGGGTAATCAAAGCTACCAGATCAAAGTCGTCCCTCTCTATCAGAGCCTTTAAGATCGTTGTCGCATAAGATGGCGTTCCCATGAAGAGAACCCGTTTTTTATCTTGGCTCAAAGAGTGTACCTCCTTTGTGCTTATCCTCCAACAAAAAGCTCTCTACATCACTAAGATCGAAACCGCTTGCCATGAACATAGGCTTTCCTCTCTCAAGGAGAAAGTTTGCCGCCTTTAGTTTGGTGACGATCCCACCCGTAGCAAACTCTCCGTTTGGCAAGCACTCCAACTCCAACTTCTCTTTTTCTATATTATGCACCCTTTTCAAGATCTTCGCATCACTATGTACTCTCGGATCCTTGTCATAATAGCCGTCTATATCGGATAAGATGATCAACATATCGGCATCAAAATAGTAAGCGACATGGGCTGAAAGTTGATCATTGTCGCCAAAGATTAGCTCTTCGGTTGTCGTAACATCATTTTCGTTGATGATAGGCAAGACTTTATGTTTAAGAAGCGTCTCTACCGCATCTCTCGCATGCTCAGTCCTTCTTCGTGAGTCAAAGTCATCCGCACCCAAGAGCAGTTGAGATACGACGATCTCATAACGGTCGAAACAGGCTTGGTAGACAGATATGAGATAGGGTTGTCCTACGGCGGCTAGAGCCTGTTTATTGGCAAGTAACCTCCTATCAAGCGGCAGCTTTGTCCATCCGGCGGCAACCGCACCGGAAGAGACAAGAAGCAGTTCATATCGATCCATCGCTTTTGCAATCAGTGAACAGAGATTTTTGATCCTATCATAGGCAAGACTTCCATCTTGAGTCAAAACATGTGAACCCACTTTGATGACAACTCTCTTCAACGCTCATCCTTTTTTATTCTATCGACAACACTATTTAAAGCATATTTGATCGCCTCTAAATTTATCTTGCTTACAGAGGATAGCGGTGCGATAAAAAAGGGCTTTTCTCTCTCATACGCATCGATATCTTGTAAAAAGTAGCCATACGCTTCATCAAACTTATAGAGATTTTCTCCAACGCCCTCTTTCGTACTAAAGCTTGAGATAAATGCCTCTATCTCCTCTCTCTTTTGCTCTAAGTCCACCGCATCTGCTCTTGTTAAAGCGATCGCAAAGGGTCTCTCTTTTAGCGTATCGGAGAAGTTGGCTAACTCCTGCTTTAATGTCTCATACTGCGTTTGGATCTCTCTATAGTTTGCCAAATCCACCATAAAGAGCAAAAACTTTGTCCTCTCAATGTGCTTTAAAAACTCCAATCCAAGCCCTCTGCCGTCACTTGCTCCCTCTATAATACCCGGAATGTCCGCCATCACAAAAGAGCTAAACTCATCTACCTGGACTACCCCAAGCTTTGGAGTCAATGTCGTAAACTCATAGTCGGCAATCTCCGGTTTTGCATTTGAAATAGTTGAGATCAGGGTTGATTTACCGACATTTGGGAAACCTACAAGTCCCACATCGGCGATAAGTTTGAGTTCTAGCCTTACCTTTTTAGTCTCACCCGGAAGTCCCGGTTGGGCGTAAGTCGGTCTTTGGTTCGTTGCACTTCTAAAGTGCCAATTCCCAAGACCCCCTTTTCCACCCTTTAAAAATAGGACTTTTTCTCCATCTTCAACCAGATCAAAAAGGAGTTCCCCACTCTCCTCATCAAAGACTTGAGTGCCCGGTGGAACGACAATCGTAGCGCTTTCACCCTTTTTGCCATGCCTTTTTCTCCCCTCTCCGGGTCTACCGTTTTTTGCTTTGATGTGGTGTCTTCCTCTAAAAGCGGAGAGTGTATGTGAGTTTTTATCTACCAAAAAGTAGACATCACCTCCGTTTCCACCGTCCCCGCCGTCAGGTCCCCCCTTGACAACAAACTTCTCTCGCCTAAAAGAGACCGCTCCGGCTCCACCTTTTCCGGAACTTACCTCGATAACGGCACTATCTATAAACATAATTAGTACTAACCTCTTTTTTGGGTGATTTTAACTAAGAAACTATAAAGGGATGCTTGTTGTTTGGAACTTAAAAAGGGTTTTTCAACCCTATCTCTTATGGGTGTCTAATATTTTTAGAGGTGCCCATATACTTATCATACCACATCTGATAGACTAGTATGAGCCAGAGTTTATCAATATTTACATGCTCTCCACTCTCTAACCTCCGCATATCATCAGCTATCGCTTCATAATGAAATACGCCGCTTTGCTCGATCTTCTCTTTTGATAGATATTTTAGCAGTAGCGCTTTTAAGTCTTGACTGAACCACTCAAACATCGGTATCGCAAAGCCCATCTTCGGTCTCTCAATCAACTCTTTAGGCACATACCTATAAAGCACCTTTCTAAGAAGATATTTACTTGTGCCATCTTTATACTTTAACTCAAACGGTACCCTTGCCATAAATTCCGCTATCCTATGATCAAGCAGCGGTTCTCTTCCCTCGATAGAGTTATACATCGTCGCTCTATCCACTTTGACTAAAATATCATCCACCATATATCTATGATAATCCCAAGTCATCATACCCTGTATAGGGTGAATATTCTCTCCTACCTTAAATGTAGGCTCATTGAGTACGATAGGTCCCCCATCCATTAGTTTGATGATTTCAAAGTCTTTCGTACTTCTAATCATCACCTCATAGAGTTCACGCCAATCTTTTGCTCTCATGACCGATAGAGCTTGGTAAAATTTATTCTCAAAATCTTTAAGTTTAAAAAACGGTTTAAACGGTTTTGGACCTATGATATTGAGCGTTTTTGCCAAAGTCTCTCTGAGGAAAAGCGGTATCTTAAATAGCTTTTCACCCTTATCATAGGTAAACCAATATCTTTTATAACCGCAAAAAATCTCATCTCCGCCATCTGCGGAGAGTACCACTTTCATACCGTTATCTTTTGCTACTTGACAGACTAAAGTGGTCGGTATTCCACTCGCATCACCAAAAGGTTCATCATTGATATCTACAAACTTTTTGAGTATATCTGCCGCCTCATCCGCAGAGATATATTTCTCTGTATGGGTAGTTCCGATGTGTTCGGCGATCGCTTTTGCATAGGGTGCCTCATCATATCCAGCCTCTTTAAAACCGATGGTAAAGGTGTGAATATTTCCGTAATGCTTTTGCAAAATAGCTGCTACCAGTGAACTATCCACTCCTCCACTCAAAAAGACTCCTACCGGTACATCGGAGACCATTCGATACTTGAAACTGTCGATCAAAAGCGCTTCAAGCTCATCTACGAGTTCCTCTTCGCTTTTATCAAATTTCGGCATCTCTAAAAAGGGGATAATAGACCAGTAGCTCTCCTCCTTCAACTCCTTGGTATCCACTTTATAGGTCAAGTAGGAACCGGGGGTTACTCGTTTGCATCCTTTATAAATAGCTTTCCCTGAAGATATATACTCATACTGCATATACTCTTTTAGAGCTTCTCGATCGATATCCAAATCGCTCTTGATCGCCTTTATAGCTCTTATTTCACTTGCAAAGATGAGCTCATCGCCGTCAAAATAGTAATAAAGAGGCTTAACCCCTACTCTATCTCTAAAGAGATATAATACCCTTTGATCTTTATCATAAATTGCAAAAGCAAACATTCCGATAAATCTATCTACCGCTTTGATGCCCCACTTATGAAATGATTTGAGAACGACTTCACTGTCGCTATTAGAAACAAAGCTATAGCCATCGGCTTCAAGCTCTCTTCTGATCTCCATAAAGTTATAGACTTCACCGTTAAAAACCATCTCAAGATGTTCATAACTCATAGGTTGATGACCGTGAGAACTAAGATCCAGTATCGATAGTCTTGCATGACCTAAGGATATATCGCTATCTTCATAGGTACCGCTATCATCCGGACCTCTATGCTGTATGCTCTGTAGCATACTCTCAAGCTTCGTACTATCTTGATAGTTAAATCCTACGATTCCACACATTCAATCAACCTTTTTTCCGTATTTTTCACCATACTCATCGTGGAGAAGTTTTGTACCATATACTCTCTAGCACCATCTCCGAGCTCTTTGATATCTCGCTTTAGCATCTCTTTTATACCGTTATAGAGTGCATCAACACTATCTTTCTCGACCACAACACCGTAATCACCTACAACTATCTCCGAGTCGCCTACTTTTGTCGCTACGGCAGGCGTCGCGCAGCACATCGCTTCCGCTATCGAGTTACTAAATCCCTCACCAAATATAGAGGAGGATACATAGATATCTATACCGTTATAAAAGTCTCTCTCCACACTCTTTTGCACGCCGAACCAAGTGACTCTATCCTCAAACCCTTTCAGTGATGCTTTGCACTCCTCGAGGATACTCTCTTCTCCGCCGCCGACAGCAAATAGCTTTATCCTCTCATCTTCAGCCATAAGCTTTGCGACAGCTTTTGCTAAGATGGGATACCCCTTCATATAGTTTACTCTAGCAACGATTCCTAAAGCGATATCATCATCTTTAAGAGAGTGTTTTTTTCGAAACGCTTCTCTTGCACTGCTATCGGGTTTAAATCTCTCTATATTGATTCCGTTATGTACAACGAGGGCTTTTGATACATCATAACCCTTATCTTTGTGAAACGCTATAGATGCATGGGAGTTGGCGATGATCCTATCGACATAGGGTGAAGACTTCTTTTGTAGCCAAAAAAGAAGTTGAGGAAATTTACCGTACTTTTTCAGATCCATATCACTCGCTCTAAATCCCCAAACAACTTTATGTTTTTTTTGCGTAAACCTTCTAGCCCATAAAGAGAAGAGATTCATCTCTTGTAAAAAGGAGTAGATGATATCTACCCCCTCTTCATCAAGCGAAGCAATATATTTTTTCATAAATGAGAGATTGTCATATCTACTCTCTTTCCCAAGGTGGATAAACTTTACATCCTCAAGCTCTTTTGCGACACTATCTTGCGGTCCCTCATACATCGTGTAGATAATCACATCAAATTTTGATTTGTCAATATTTCTTGCTAAGTCTAGAAATTGTCTCTCAGCACCCCCGATATTGAGTGCACGGATAGAGAGTGCTAACTTAATTTTATTCAAGCCTAACTCCTTTGATTATACCCTATATCGGCACTTTTGAAAAATTTTTCTCTCTTTGCATATAAAAGTAATAGATGGCATGAGAGACAAGCGATAAGGTAAACCAAAAATCTTTATGGTGAAGTGACGGTATGGTCAATCCCATGAGAATAACCGAGAGTGAGGCGATATATATCCAGATATAGTCTGATGAAAAAATCTCCCTTAAATAGGAGCTAAAAAGTGAAATGATAAAGGCAACGAAGGTGACAAAGCTAAATACTCCGCTCTCAGCGAAGATCTTGATAAAATCATTGTGAGATGGAAGCGCTTCGGGTGGAAGATAGTTTTTGATATATCCGCCTGAAACTTTTGGAAATTGAGCAAATCCGACTCCTAAAAAAAAGTTGTCTCGTATCATCTCACCACCCGCTCTCCAGATGATAAATCTCTGCTGCATCGTTCCGGTACTCTTTGCCCTCTCTTGTAAACCTTTGATAGCGGTATCTTGTTGCATATAGATAGCGGTACCTCCCATAACGGCTACCAAAGAGAGGATGATAAGAACCCCCCTCAAATTAGCAAAATATGAGATAACGGTTTTAAATTTAGCCACAAAGAGTATCAAAAGTATGATAGCTAGTACTAAGAATGAAGATTTACTTCCCGCATATATCATGGTATAGAGGAAAAAGAGAATAGAGCCAAAAAGGAAGATCTTGCTGTGGTTCTTTTTAAAGAGATAAACGGTGATGAAAATAGCCGGCAATAACTGCGCCGCAAAGTCATTTGGATTTCCTGTACCACCAACCCTCCTAAATGTCCACTGCTCATAAGGTTGACTAAAGAAAGCGATCACTGAAGAGACGATCATGGATATCCATATCATATATAAAAGCTTTTCAAACTCTTTGGTATAGGTCACATAGATAAATATCACTAAAAAGGAAAGCAGTCGCATAAATGCCACAACAGGCATATCCGTGATATAGATGAGATCTGATTTTGCAAAATAGGTAATGATAGTTACGATGGAGGTAACAGCGATAAAAGTCAAAAATATCTTGACCGTAAGCGTCTTTTTCTCCAAGAACATCTGATACAACTCATCGATATGTGTGATCAGAAAGAGACCGAAAGCGATTTTGATGATGGCGTTGCTTATATATTCGGTTGCAACCATATCGTTAAATGAAACAAAAATAAATATAAATAGTACAATATCTTTTATCCACTTCATCTATCTCTCCATTTAGACTCTATTAGTGCGTTTAACTCCTCTTTAGATAGAGAGAGATTATCTCTATCCATTCCAAGCTTTGCCGCCTCATACGCTAAAAGTATCACCTTTTTAACATCAAAGTCCGCTATCTTTTTAGCGGGCATCCCAGCAATCGCTATCCCACTCTCACTGATCGATTTGTTTACGACACTATTTGCTCCGATGATAATATTATCTCCCAGTGTGATATCTCCAAAGACTTTAGCACCCGGTCCTATGTAGCAATTATCTCCGATATTTGGGGCACCCTCCTCTCCTGCACTGGCACCGATAACGGTACCTACATGAAGGCGACAATTTGTCCCTATTTTTGCGTTGTGATTTACAACTATTGTTCCATGATGTGGGATAGAGAGTCCGGGTCCGCAAGTGTTCAAAGGTATATCAAAACCTAACAACAGCGATAGTTTTCTAAATCGCATCATAATGAGTGCGAAGATGACCTTAGAAAAAGGAGAGCTTTTGCAGTTTTTATAGTACTCCGCCATTCTCATACACTTCAAAAAACTCCAAACATAGTGTGGGAAAATGAGCCTTTTTATTCTAGATTTTAGTGTTGGATTCGCGATTCCCAATGCAAATCGATCAGCCGCTAAGAAGAGTCGATAATCCTCTTTACTTGTAATTTTTCTATATGCCATACATCAACCTATCTTTTATCTTTGTTTATTCTATCTAAAACTATTTTAGCAAAATATAGCTCCACTCCAACGAGACTTAGATTGAGCAAACTCCACCCGGTGAGTGGATATTTGGGTAAAAAGAGATGGACACTCAATACGACTAAAATCAGCCTTAAGATATTTAGTCTCAACTCAAGGTTATTGAAGTTAAATGTCTTGGATAAGACGGAAAAGAGTCCCAAATAGGCACTCAGAAGCAGTGTTTCCACCATAATCGCCGTAAAGAGTGCGGCTCTTGAACTCATATAGCTTGGTTTGATCAACTCCACAAATAGACCAACCGCTGCAGAGAAGATCAGTGAAAAAATGATAAATTTAAAAGCGTAACTTTTTACCTTGGCTATATACTCTTTTATCGCTTCAACATTTGATATATTAAATTTCGAGATGATATAGGATCTAATGGAGACAGAGAAAATGACTACGATACCGCCGAGACTCATAGCATATCCAAGCTCAGCCACGAGTTTGGTGGCATTCTCTTTTGTGAGATAGATTAGTGCATATCTTGTCGCATAGACATAGAGAATCGATATAAAATAGGTGGTAATCGCAAAGATCACGATGCTCTTTAATCTTTTGAAAAATATATCTCTATGGATAGGATTGCCGATAAACTTTAAAGACTCTTTAAAACTCAAAAGATCATATTTTAAGTTGTAAAAAATCACCAGCACAAAGGGCAAGATAAAGAGCAACAGATAGATTTCATCTACACTATAGCTTTTATTTGAGAGCAATATTTGAGCTACGGTCGCTACTCTTACACCTGTCAGAATCAGTGCATTGTTGAATATCGTCTTGATCTCTTTATTTGCAAGGAAAATGTTTTTAAAGTAGACCCAACTAAGCACTGCAAAAGTACTAAGATAGACAATAGATTGCGAAACATCTACATTTTGCAAACCAAAAAACTTATCTAAATAGTCCCCTAAAAAGCTTTCGGCTATCACAAACATCAATAAAAATATAAATAGCTGTATATAGGCATTGACATATTTGGTCGTTTTATAGAGTTGATTGAACCTTAAAAAACTTGTGACAACCCCAAACTCAAAGATAAAGGAGAGCATCATCACAGTATTTAGCGTGGCAGAGAAATCCGCCATCGATTTGACATTTAGCTTATAGGGTATCAAAAATGTAACGACATAGGTTGAAAAACTATAGATCAAACTTGATAGCGTATAGAGTGTTGCATCGTTTGAGAGTTTGGAAATAATCTTTTTCAACACATTTATGCCTTAGATCTTGTTTATGTAATAGTAGTCTTAAATCGGTAAATGTGAGATTATTTTTAGCTAAATGGTGAAGTAAGGCGGGCAAAAGCCCATAGACTTAGTACTAAGCCTTTATAGAGAGAACTTTTACTCTGGTGTGTTGTCTTCTAAACCCTTTTTTCAGCTTAGAATCTTTTCTTCTTCTCTTTTTAAATATCAAAACTTTTTTATCTTTTCCGTGAGTTACGACCTCTAACTCAACGACAGCACCTTCAATATATGGAGTCCCTATCTTTAAATCTCCATTATTTACGACTAAAACCTCTTTAACTTCTATCTTCTCTTTCGGCGAAGCGTCAAGCTTGTCAACATTGAGATAGTCTCCCTCTTGAACTTTATATTGCTTCCCACCGATCTTTATTATGGCATACATTGCTCACTATCCTTCATCGATTTTTAATATGGTTGTGGATTTTACCTCTTTTATCTTTAAGTATCAATTAAAATATAGAAAAATTTTCTATATTTTCGATATAGCGTTATAACGCCGCTTGGTTGATATGTTAGCTAGTACTAACTAATAGGTATAATCCTGATTGACATAAGCTACCGCATCTATCTCTATATCAACCCCTTTTGGTAGAGATTTGACCGCAACGGTACTTCTAGCCGGATAATTACCGGCAAAAAACTCGGCATATATCTTATTTACCGCTACGAAATTATCCATATCCGTCAGATAAATTGTGGTTTTTATGATTTGATCGAGTCCACTTCCTGCCGCCTCTAGAACGGCTTGAAGATTGACCAATACTTGCCTCACTTGATCATGTATATCTCCCTCTACCATCTCACCGTCGGGAGTTAGCGGTATCTGTCCTGAAGTATAGACCATATCTCCCACTTTTATCGCTTGTGAATAGGGACCGATTGCAGCCGGTGCGTTTTGTGTTTCTACTCTTTGCATCTTTTCCTCTCTCTTATGAAAATAGTTTATTAATCTCAAAATTATACCAAAATTATTTAAATTAAATATTATTTTAAAGTTTCTATTATATAATTAGAGTAATCATAAATTGGAGTAGTTAAATCATGGGTATCAGAAAATCTTTAGTACATTTTACGCTATTCGTTTCCCTCGCATCGTCACTGCATGCGGGAAACTTCTTAGACTATATAGGTCTAGGTATTGCTTTAGAAGATGCTACTGATAGTCCAAATTTTGATACAGGAACGGCGCTAGTACTAACGACCGGTAAAAATATCTATGAAAATATCTCTTTAGAGGCGGAGGCTACAACCAGCATCGATAAGATGGATGGAAAATTTAACGGTATCAGAGATGATCTCAATTTTTGGTCATTTGGATTTTATAGTACTTATCTTTGGAAATTAGGTAATTTAAGCATCAAACCGAGAGTGGGACTTATCTATCGAAGCCTAAAGTCAGAGATCGATATACACTCGCCGAAATATCCTGAAAATGATACGGTTTATCAAAATACCGATATTACGAAATTGGGACTAAGCGGTGGATTTGGTCTTCATTATGAACTAGGAAAACACTATAACATCTATACAAACTATACCAAATATGAAGATGAGCTAGAACTTATCTCTTTCGGAGCGGAGTATAAATTTTAGAGAAAGGGCTATTTTTTGCCTTTCTCTTTTTTATTTTGTAGATTATAGAGATGATTTGTCGCCTGAACATATCCATCTACACTACCGCAATCAAATCGTTCACCTTTAAACTTATAGGCCAAGACCATACCCTTTTTCGCAAGCGCAAGTAGTGCATCCGTTATCTGTATCTCACCGTTTTTACCCGGTTTTGTCGTTTTGATCGCATCAAAGATATCGGGAGTTAAGATATATCTACCGATAATCGCCAGATTTGAAGGTGCTTCACTGGGTTCGGGTTTTTCAACCATATCACTCACCATATAGACACCATCCTCTATCTCTTTTCCGGCAATTACACCATACTTATAGGTCTCCTCTTTTGGAACCTCCATGATCGCCACAATCGAACACTTATATTTATCGTTGAGTTTGATCATCTGAGATAGGACACCGTCGCCGTTGTGATTGATACAGAGATCATCCGCTAGTACCACACCAAAAGGCTCTTTACCTATCAGCGCCTGCCCCTTTAGGATAGCATCTCCCAAACCCTTCATCTCTCTTTGTCTCGTATAGGTAAAGGTACACTTGTTGATGAGCGCTCTAATCTCATTCAATAGAGGCTCTTTTGAAGTGCCTTTGATTTGGCTCTCTAGCTCGTAAGAGATATCAAAATGATCCTCTATCGCTCTCTTTCCCCTTCCTGTGATGATCGCCATCGTATCCATACCGGCTTCAACCGCCTCCTCTACACCGTACTGAATAAGCGGCTTAGTGAGTATCGGCAACATCTCTTTAGGCATCGCCTTGGTTGCCGGTAAAAATCTTGTTCCATATCCGGCTGCAGGAAATAGACATTTTGTTATCTTCATCAAAATTCCTTTCTAAATTTTATCCACGCAACACCGTAAGGCTTTAGTCTTACCTCACGGTTTTCTATTTTTTGTCGGTCAATTAATTCTACCAAATCACCCTGTACAAAAGGGGGTAATTTCACCAAAATCGACCTATTTGTAAAATTATTTAGTACTAATATATCATTTCTACTCACTTTCGATTCTCTTAAAAGAGCAAAAACACCATCAGCTAGATCTAATATCTCAAACTTGCCATAAGGATCAAAAGCATCCTCCTCTCTTCTTATTTTCAAGAGATGGATATATCTACTAAATATTTTATTTCTCAAAGAGCTCTCATCCTCAAGCTCTTGAACCAAATAGTCATAATTTAACTTTTCACGATTGATCGAGCGATATACTCCTGTGCGTCTTACGCCGTCTATGTCACTCGTTGAACCTACCAAAGAGTGAAAATAGACTCCCGGAACACCCGGCATCGCCAACTTCACAGCTTGTGAAAGGATAAATTTATCCACCCTTAAATCGATCTCTTCACGCTTATCACTGATGATATCTATGTAGCTGGCATTTAACTCATAGGGAGACTTTTCACCGTTTCCAAGAGATCTATAGGAGACAAATCCACCGTTCTTCGTCGTCTGCTCTATCAAAAGTGCGATATCCTCTTGGCTAAGCAGACCACTCACCGGTCTCACACCGCACCCGTCGTGACTTGCGGTAAAGTTGAAGAAGCAAACCTTGTCACTCGGTAATTCCAACTCTTTCGCCCACTTCGTCAAAATGGAGGTATCCCCGGTTAAGATAGCGTGAGCGGTCAAAGGGGGTAGCGCAAAGTTGTAGACCATCTGCGCCTCATCATCCCCGCTTCCAAAGTATGAGACATTCTCTTTGTGAGGCACATTTGTCTCCGTAATGATCACAACCTCCGGTGCGACCTTGTGTATCACCTCCCTCATAAGCTGTATCACCTCATGCGTTTGAGGCAGATGGATACACTCTGTACCTATCTCTTTCCACAAAAAGGCGATCGCATCAAGACGAATGAGTTTCGCACCCTTCTCCACATAATACAAAAGTACATCCAAAACGGCAACTAAAACTTTATAGTTCGCGTAGTTTAGATCTACCTGATCTTTAGAGAATGTTGTCCAGATATGCCTATCTCTACCCTCAACATCTTTGTAGGTATGGATAAGCGGTAGGGTTCTTGGGCGAACCACTTTGGAGAGATCTATCCCCTCCTCCACCTCAACAAAAAAATCCTTAAATTTTGGATCATTTTGTAAAAAGCCTTTAAACCAATAGGAGTATTGAGAGATGTGGTTGATCACCCCGTCAAACATGATATAAAAGTTCTCTCCAATCCTCTCTATATCCTCCCAAGAACCCATCCTAGGGGATACATCCTTATAGTCTATCACCGAAAAACCGTCATCGCTTGAGTATGGATAAAAGGGCAAGATGTGAACAGAATTTATCACATCTTTGAGATAGTTCACCAAAAATGTATTCAATGCCTCAAGCGGCTCCCTCCCCACTTGAACCAACTGATCGCCGTAAGTGATCAAAATCACATCTCTTTGATCCATCTTATGAGGTCTTGAGACAACTCTCTCTTTATAGTACGCAATCAGCCGGTCTATTTCCACCTTCGCCTTTAGGGCATCTTCTCTACTATAGAGAGACTCGAGTCTCTCTTGGATACTCTTTTTGACAAAAGCGCTACTCATTATTATCCATCTTTACAGCTTCTTGGTATCTATAGGTGAAGTTGGGTATCACACTTCTTACATTGATCCACGCCGCAAGTGCCGGTACACCCATAGGGTCTGCATGAAACGCCTCATTCGCCCTTCTTAGAGAGTCGGTAAATATTTCGATAGCTTCAAGTTCCTTTTTTCGATTGTATATCAAGCCATTTACCTCCGATATCGCCGAATATTGATCGATCGCTCTTCTCGACTCCTCATAGTAGGTAGTAAGGAGTGAGTTGAACTTTGCCGAGGAGAAGGTTACGCCGCTTTGCGACATGATCCGAAATATCGTCTCCGCTATCTCTTTGGTCATCTTCGCGATCCCGCCATCAGCACCCTTGCCTAAGTTTTGATGCTTATGCTCATAACTATCCATGATCTCGCTCTGGCATATCCGCTTTTTAGAGGTATTGTTATAAACTTCACTCAAAGTAGATACCTCAAGTCCCCAAGTCGGTGATATTCTGATACCTCTCGCAAGTGAACGGATAAAGGCAAATTCACCTGAGAGCGCATATCGAAAGGAAGACATATAGTCAAGATATCTGCTTTTGCCGAAGTTTCTCTCCAAAGACTTCAAAAGTGGCGTATAAAAGAGCCTCGTAGCTCTGCCGTGGAGTCTATCGGTGACGCGTGAATAGTAGCCTTTGTTGAACTCGAAGTCAAATGCCGGATGCACGATAGGGAAAAAGAGTCTAGCGGGTATCTCTCTAGTGTAATTGACGATATCGCAATCATGAAGCGCGATCGCATAAGCGTTTGAATCACTCAAGATATATCCTATCATCATCCATACATTGAGTCCCTTACCTCTTCTATCGATACTCTGAAAACCCGCCTCTTTGAGCTCATCTTTGAGTGCGGTAACCCTTGGTCCATCATTCCAGATGATATCGACCCTTGTAGGGATCTCTTTGACTCTTCTTTTGGCATCTTCAAACTGCTCCTTAGTAGCATTGTCAAGCCCTATAACGATCTTATAGAGATACTTGATATGCTTTAACTCCTCGATGATCTTTACCATAGCCGGAGTCTCAAACTCACTATAGAGTGCGGGGAGTATCAAGACCATATTTCTTCTTCGTGAAAGCTTAAAGAGCTCCTCCTCCATCTCCTCAAGAGACCTGTTGCCGAGTCTTGGAATCGTCGTTATCACACCGTTTTGAAAAAAATCCGCCATATCTCTATTCCTTTATCATAACCATAATATCCATCACATTCGTACCGCTCTCTCTTGTTACTAAAAGGGAGTTTTCTCTCTTTAGATAGTTGTATGAGTCGTTATTTTCAAGATAGGAGTCGATATCCTCTCTCAAATCACCCTTGCACACAACTCCACCTGCCGCATCGCTATTGCCGTCAATGCCGTCACTTCCACCGCTTAAAAAGGTAAAATCGTCAAAATCTTTCATCATCTTTAATATCCAAAGGGTTAGCTCACTATTTCTACCCCCTTTTCCGCTCCCTTTCACGACCACAGTCGGCTCACCGCCAAAAAGGAGTAGCTTTTGCGGATAGGCTTCTGCGCTTTTGATGATCCGAAGTGCCACATCTTTGACATCACCCTCCAATCTATCCGTTACCATTTTCGCTTCATAGCCTAACGCTTTAGCTCTCTCTTTTGCCGCTTCGAGTGCAACGCTGTTTGATGCGATGATAAAGTGTGGATATATTTTATCAGAAGAGGTGTCGATTTGCTCCCCTTTTGATAAAATATTTTGTATATTTTTGGGTAATTTATCAAATATTTTATATTTATTACTAATCTTTAGTACTAGCTCTCTATCCTTTTTTTCACTAAACATCACAGCTGAACCTATCGTCGTTAAATCATCTCCGATCACATCGCTGATGACGAGTACAATGCCGTCAGCTCTCGTTTTAGAGGCTAATCCACCCCCTTTTATTTTGGAGAAATATTTTCGTATCGTGTTGATCTCTTTGATATCCATTCCGCTTTTGAGCAAGAGAGCGTTTAACGACTCTATCTCATCAAGTTTGAGTCCAAAAGCGGGCAACTCCATCAATGCTGAACTACCGCCGGAAAGTAGGTAGATAAAAAAGTCATCTTCACTAAGCTTACCCATCCGCTTTAGCATCTCTTTTGCGGCATCTATGCTCTTTTGTGTCGGAATCGGATGAGAGCCCACCATCACATCGATCCCTTCAAGCTCTTCATAGTAGTTAGAGACTATAAGCCCGCCTGCAACTCTCTCTTTTGGGATATGATCCAACACTGCTTTTGCCATCTCTATAGAGGCTTTGCCGCTCCCAAAGATATAGATCTTCTGATCTCTTTTGAGCCTAAACACTTCCCCTTCAACGATGACTTTATCGGCTTCACATTCAAACTTAGTACGAAGCGCATTTTGAGGCATCACGGCATTGACGGCATATTGAAATATCTCCCTTGCCGCCTCTTTATTACACACCAAAGATCTCCTCTAGTACGAAGTCCCACCCTTTTGGACCGGGATAGGGCGCCTTTTTAAGCCCCTCTATATCTGCGTCGATATAACTACCGTCATATCTAGGTATCAAAATAGGAATATCCACAACCCTTAGCATATCCAGATCGTTATAACTATCCCCCAAAGCGATACTTCTATAACCCTTATAGTGCTTTAGTACTAACGATACCGCTTCTCCTTTATCCTGCTTCTCCCCTACCAAATGGTAAAACCTACCGCCTCTAAGCACCTTATAGCCGTTTTGTTTCGCTATCTCTTTAAAGGCTTCCAGCTTCTCCTCATGACTGCATAAAAAGGGTTCACTATACTCTCTCTCTTTGGCTAAAATCGCCATCTCTCTTGAAAAGTCCGTTGCCTCCATCACATCCTCAACGCGCATCAATGAGAAGGGCATCAAATCAAACGCTTTTGCATATTTTTGGATAAATGATCTTAACTCCTCATAACCGACTCCTAGCTCTATCACTCCACTCTCTAAGCCAAATATCGCCGCACCGTTTTCTACGATAAAGGGTGAGGATATGCCCATCTTCTCTTGCAAGAGCCGGCACTCTTTTTGGGTTTTAGAGGTTGTATATATAAGGGGAATCGATCTCTTTTTGATAAAGCGAAGCATCGTGGAGGCTTCATCAAAACTGTAGTCATGGTGGTTTAAAAGTGTTCCGTCAAGATCGGTAAAGATGATCGTTCGCATCACCTAAATAAACTTATCTTTGAGTATCCGTTTTCCAAGCTCAACACCGGGCTGATCGTAACTGTGTATATTTAAAAAGTGACCGGTGAGCGAAGTTAAAAGCTCATAGTAAAATATCAAATACCCGACCTCCATCTCACATACTCTTCCAAGTGTGATCATATCTGTTACGATCCCCTGCTCTTTGACGCTCTGCATCGTCGCGTCGCATTGTGCGTTGATAAGTTCACTAAAGGTGTGACTGTTGATAAAGTCGGTCTTCTCCAAGTGTGGGATAGAGATATTGGGTATCTTGAGATCATTTTGAAAATCCTCAACCTTGATAAATGTCACACTCTTATCTCTCACTCCCTCGATGATCAGTTGCAAAAAGGAGTGCTGATCAATAGAGCCTATAAGCCCAACGGGAGTCAATCCTACATGCTCACCGTCTCTATTGATCTTTCCGAGAGACTCTGCCCAAAGCTGGACATACCAGTCATTAAAATAGCTAAATGAGCTTGCGTATGAAAAGAGCACATTTTGCGTGATTTTTCTATTTTTGGCATATAGATAGGCTTTTTTGACTATCTCATCCTCTTTTTTTGCAAAAAAGGACTCTTTGAGCATCTTCGCTCCACCAAGGATCTCTCTGACATGATAACCCATGATATGAAGCGGTAACAATCCGACAGCACTTAGTACCGAAAATCGACCTCCGACATTCAACGGGATATGAAAAGTAACCAAATCGTTCTCTTTGGCAAATATATCAAGCGGAGAGTTCTCATCGGTAATGATAGCAAATCTCTTTCTAAACTCATCACTCTCAAATGTCAAGTGAAATCTATCCATAAGGTACTTGAAGATAGAGGTGGTTTCGATGGTACCGCCCGACTTGGAGATAACGATAAAGAAACTCTCACTTAACTCTACACCCTTTAAGTTTCTCTCTATCTCGTTTGGATCGACATTTTCTAAAAATAAGAGATTTTTATCCGCTCTATGAGGAAGATCTAGCAGTAGTCTATCAACCGCTTTGGTACCGAGAGATGACCCCCCTATTCCTACAACCACTACATTTTTGATGCTGCTAAAATCATACTCTGCACAAAACTCTTCTATAGATGAAATCGTATCCTTATCCTCAGACAGAAAGTAGTATCCGACTTCGCCGCTCTCGGCCTCTTCAAAGAGCGCTTCATACGCTTCAGATATATCACTCTCTAAGATTTCACTCTCATAGGTACCCTCGATTTTTACCATATTAACCCCTAACTAAAATTTTTCTATCAATCTCTTAAATACGCTCTCCAGGCTCTCTATCTCTTGGGTGAAAACCCTCTCGTTTGGAGCATGGATCGTATCGTTTCTGACGCCAAACTCAACCACATCAACCCCAAACTCACCGAAAAATCTCGCATCACTCGTTCCACCTGCCGTGGAAAGCTTTGGTGTAATATCGACAATCTCTTTAATTGATTGAACGATTGTTTTGACGATCTTCGACTCTCTATCGGTCACAAAGGGTTTTGCAGATTGGTTTAGTACTAGGGAGTAATCCATCCCGTGAAAATATCTATCTACAAACGCCTTGATATCCTCAAGTGTCGTTTTTGTGGAATTTCTGACATTAAACATCATCTTAAGTTTCCCGGGAGTTACATTTGTCACCTCCATACCGGCTCTGATATCGGTGATGACAAATTTACTCGGCGCAAAGTTCTCATCACCCTCATCAAGATCAACTCCGGCGATATGAGGCAAGACTTGAGCTACGATGTGGATAGGATTTTTTGCCTTCTCCGGATAAGCGGCGTGCCCTTGAAGTCCCATCTTCTCTATCACACCGTTAATAGAGCCTCTTCTGCCTATCTTTATCGCATCTCCAAACTTCTCTTCGCAGGTAGGCTCCGCCACCACGGCAAAATCGGGCATAAAGCCGGTCTCTTTCAGATACCGAAGCATTTCGACGGTTCCGTGCTTCGCATCCCCCTCCTCATCGGAGGTAACAAGAAGAGAGAGTGTACCTCTAAAATCTTGTGTACTCTTTAGAGCATTTATAGCGGCACCCAGTCCGCTCTTCATATCTTGCGCCCCTCTGCCGTATAGGTAACCCTCTTTGATAACAGGTACAAACGGATCACTCTCCCATCCCTCTCCCGGAGGTACTACATCGATATGTCCGGCAAAACAGAGATGCTCACCCTCACCGAACTCTTTATAAAAGAGACGATTTTTCACACCCTCTACATCGAGTTTGATAACCTCAAAATCTTCCAAATACTGCTCTATAAACTCCATCGCTCCATCATCATTGGGAGTGACGGAGCGAAATGAGATCAATTTTTTAACGAGATCGACAACTGACATTATTTGTGTGGATTTTCATAAAAGATATAGGAGGTCGAGTAGTCTGAAAATTCAAAATATACCCTCTTCTCACCGCTATCTACTTTGCCGTTTAAGTTCTCGTCAAGTATCCCGTATCCGTATCTGTACGGTCTATCGGCATCGCCGTCGGTACTTGTAGCGGTGGATATCTTATCGATCTTCATAAATCTCTTAACAAGCTTATCCCCCGCATATACCTCTAAAACACCGTCTGTTCCCGTCCAGTTCTGTATCGCTCTGCCGAACTTATTTTGCGTCTCTTGGGTACAGCCGATAAAGGTTAGTACTAAGACAGCAACAAGGCTTACTCTTTTAAACATCTACGCTCCTTTTTCAATATTTTTGCTATTTTATCCAAACTTATCTGATAACTTTTCTCTCACTTTTGGTACAATATTTCACAACTTTAATCAAAAGGAAAATTGATGACTTTCACCACTCCGTTAAAAAGTAACTCCGTCAAAATCCTACTTCTTGGAAGCGGAGAGCTTGGGAAAGAGGTTGCCATAGAGGCGAGCAGACTCGGTATAGAGGTGGTTGCGGTGGATTCGTACGAAAATGCTCCCGCACAACTTGTAGCAAACTCCCGCCATGTGATAGATATGAAAAACAGAGATGCACTTTTGGAGGTAATCAGAAGAGAAAATCCTACCTACATCCTGCCTGAGATCGAAGCGATCAATATCGATGCCCTTTTTGAGGCTGAAAAAGAGGGGTTTCATGTCATCCCAAACGCCGAAGCGGTCAATAAAACGATGAATAGGAAAAACATAAGAGTCTTTGCGGTTGAGGAGCTTGGGTTAAAAGCGAGTAGATATAGGTTTGTAAAAAGTATCGATGAGCTAAGAGATGCGGCAAAAGAGGTAGGATATCCGTGTGTGATAAAGCCTGTGATGAGTAGTTCGGGACACGGGCAGAGTATCGCAAAGAGTGAGAGTGATATAGAGGCTTCTTGGGAGATGGCAAAAGAAGCCAGAGGCGATAGCAGTGAGTTGATAGTGGAGGAGTTTGTAGATTTTGACTATGAGATAACACTTTTGACGGCAAGAAACGGCAAAGAGACCATATTTTGCGAACCGATAGGACATATCCAAAAAGATGGCGACTATATCTTCTCTTGGCAACCGATGAAGATGAGCGAAACAGCAAAAAGAAAAGCCCAAGAGATAGCCAAAAAGATAACCGACGGACTTGGCGGTAGAGGTATATTTGGTGTGGAACTCTTTATCAAAGGCGATGAAGTCTATTTCTCAGAAGTATCACCAAGACCGCACGATACCGGAATGGTGACGATGATCACCCAAAGCCAGAGCGAATTTGCCCTGCATGTAAGAGCGGTGCTCGGACTTCCGCTCGGGTTTGAGTTTTATGGCGAGGGAGCGAGTGCGGCATATAAGAGCGATAAAGAGAGTGTAGCTCCGACTTTTGAGGTGGATGATGAGCTATTTGACGATGAAAGTTTTGTGCGAATATTTGGCAAACCGGTCGCTCATATAGGTAGAAGAATGGCGGTACTACTTGTGAGAGGAGAAAATGCGCTTGCAAGAGCGAAGGAGATGGTAAAGGGGATAAAGGTTTGTTAATATGCTCTCCCTTAACTAATAACGAGACGGCTTACACGGAATCTCAACATCTATAGGATTTTGTGGATTGTCAACAGGATAAAAACGGTAGTGACTTACCTTATATCCCTTATATCCTGGTGCTGCTCCTCGACTATGCTTATATTGAGAGTAGTTTCGTTTAAATTTAACTTTTGTTTTGGAAGTATATATGATATAAATACCTTCAGGATATAGTGAAATAGGTAAAAATCTTTGTTGCATATCATCCATTAAATCGTTGATATCTGTGACAATATCAGTTAAGTCTATTTTGTGGTTGTAGTATGTGTCAATAAACTCTTGCATTTTTACAATTTTATGCTCTTTATATATTAGTATGTTTGATTGTGGATAAGAGACAACATTATCATCACCTATCACCTTTTTATCTATTGCATAATAGTGATTATCTATATTTATAATGCCTTCTAATGAATCTTCTTCATCTTGATAATCAATCACAACTTTATCTTCGAGCTTATAAGTTGTTTTGTCGAGTGAATTTTGTGTTAACTTTAACAGATGATTATTTGCCCTTTTTTGAAAATATAAAGTTCCGTTTTCATCTTTTATCAAAGGGGTAAAATAACAAGAAGTATAGCCAGACGGTTTAGGATTGAAAGTTTCACCCCACCAATCATTACTCGGTCCACACCCCGTAAACAACAGCACCGTAAAGGCAAACAGTAAGACAAATCTTTTCACACTCAATCCTTTGATGATATATATATAAAAATAGATATTACCGTATCTTTTTTAAATGAAATTTAAACATTATCGCCTATTTTGTATATTATACTTGACATTATAGTTATATTATAGTAATATTGTAAACTAACTTATACAAACGAGGCTTCAATGAAGGTTGAGATATATCTTAAAGATAGCAAGATAGCAACTTTTTTGCAAGATAAAAAGAGCTATCTCATAGAGTATAAAAACTTTGATATAGAAAACTCTATCACCCTTTCGTTGCCGAACACAAAGAAGTTTTATACCTATGAGTATAGATTTCCGCCGTTTTTTGAGACTTTTTTGCCTGAGGGGTATCTATATGAGATATTTAAAAATCTACTTACCAAAGAGTACGGCTATATAGATGACTATCTTATCTTTTCAAAACTGGCACCAAATATCAAAAGCAGAGTATCATTTAAAAGCGACTTCTCCAAACTTGACTTTGATTTTTTAGATATAGAGAGCATCATCGAAAATGACTCAGACGATACCTTTAAAAGGCTACTTGAAAGATTTTTAAATAAAAATGCTATCTCAGGGGTACAACCAAAAACAGTAGCTATCTTAAAAGATAGAGAGACACTTCGTACTAATGAGTATATCATCAAAACTTGGGGAGAGGAGTTTCCCTATCTGGCTGAAAATGAGTACTTTTGCCTCAAAGCTTGTGAGATGGCGGGTATCGAGATACCCAAAATCACCCTCTCAAAAAACAAAAAGTTCCTCATAATAGAAAACTTCATCTTCCAAGATGGGCAAACATTGGGCTTTGAGGAGATTTTATCTCTGCAAGATAAAAATAGAACCCAAAAGTATGACGGCAGTTACGAGCAGGTTGCAAAAACTATCTATAGCTTTGCTACCCAAAAAAAAGAGGCATTGACAAACTACTATAAAATGGTCGTTATGAACTATCTGCTAAAAAACGGAGATGCCCATCTCAAAAACTTCGCACTCCTCTTTAGTGTAGACTTTAGTCAGATACGGCTAAGTCCGGCTTACGATGTAGTCAATACTACAAGCTACATATTTAGAGACAAACCGGCTCTTATGATGCACGGCAAACGAGTATGGTTTGGTAAAGATGAACTAATAACCTTTGGTATAAAGAACTGCCTACTTACACAAAAGGAGGCGGAAAGTATCTACGGAAAATGCGAAGATGCGATAAAAAGATCTATCGTCGATATAGAGGAGTATATAAGTAAAAACAGTCATTTTAAAACCGTAGGCAGAAGAATGATAGAGAGCTTTAAAGTATCTTTAGAACAAAAAACAGTAAAGGAGGTGCCTCTTGAACTTATTAGAGATTGGTAGCAGTATCAAAAAGTTTAGAAAAGAGCGGGGAATTTCACAAGAGATGTTGGCAAAAAAAACAAATATCTCCCGAGCCACACTCTCCAAGCTTGAAAACGGTCAAATCGCCCACATATCGATAGTCATACTAAATGATATACTCAACCACCTCGGCTATGAAATAGATATCAAGCCGTTAAATCCGTTTGCGTCTAACTAAAAACGGCTCCGCCACCTATTTTGTGCTTTGGTAAAAAAGGATTTTTGTACCTCATCTATGATCTCTTTTGCCGCTTCACCGGTGACGAAATCACCTTTATATTCATGCTCAACTTTTGAGATATAGTCTTGCAGGCTCTCTTGCTCCTCTTTTGTTTTTGGCTTTTGAAAGAGAAACTTCATCCCGTCATCATACGCTTTGGCATCTCTTGCATGACTTTCTATATAAACTTTACTCGAGACTTTTGTGAGTTTAGTACACTCTTTATCTATCCGGTAGGTTATGATCTGCGCTCCATAAGGTGCGTCATAGACTCCCTTGCCTCTCAAATAGTCCCAATAGAGAAAGATCCTAAGCTTATCGCCCTCTATCTCATAGTTACCTTTTTGGTAACTCTCGGCTCTACATTTTCCGTTTTTGTAGTCAAGTGTTTGGATCAGTAAAGGCTTACCGCCTATGATAAACTCTACATCTTCACCCTTGTCTCCATAGAGATCGAAGTTGCTATGTTTGATAGTGACTTCACAAGAGCCGAGTTTTGCCGCCAAAGAGGGCAAACTCAAAAAGGTTAGTACTAAAGATAATATAAAAGCCTGCATAATCTATCCTCTATAATATTTTGTTATATATAATCGACAAAAAAGGATCAATACTTTATCATACCATATCTCTCTTACCAAAGATTATGTATCATTTGCAAAAAAAGAGTGGAGGATTTGATGCGTCATATCAAAAAGATATCTGACTATAGTATCGTTGGAGGTAGTGCGGTTATCGCGATCGGTGCGTTTGGCGGATGCGGCGATAGTGCCTTTGTTCCTCAACAACAGGCACCTATGGAGGTACAGGAGACAAAGCCTCAAAACGCCTTTGTAGTGATAGAGGAGGTAGCGCCCAAAAAGTATAAGATAGCTGAAGAGTTTCCCGCTAAAGAGACAAGAGTGATCTTAAAGACTCTCGATGGACAGGAGAAAGTTCTTAGCAAAGAGGAGATGGATAAACTCATCAAAGAGGAGGCAGCCAAGATAGACAACGGCACCTCCCCGTTAACCAATCCGGAGCTAAGTTCAGGCGATAGCGGCATGGGACTTGGAGGGATCCTTCTCTCCAGTATGGCGGGAGCGGTGCTTGGTAGCTGGATAGGCAATAAACTCTTTAACAACCCGACCTATCAGCAACAACGAGCGAGAAACTATAAATCCCCGCAAACATATAGTAGAAGCAAAAACTCTTTCAACAAAGCAAAACAGGTCAAAAGTAGAAAAAGCGGTTATATGAAAAGAGGTAGTACTACCAGATCCAGAGGCTTTTTCGGCGGAAGTCGCGGCGGAAGTTTTGGAGGCTGATGTGGAGAAGATAAAGGTAAAACCGCTTACAAAAGAGTTTTTAGAGTCGATAGATTTCTCTTGGCATACGCATCCGGATAAGAGCGCATTTCTTAAAGATGAGATCGTACTCATAAGTGAAAAAGAGGCGGAAGCCTATTACGATGCGGCAAATGAACTCTATGATATGTTTGTTGAAGCCGCTGAATATGTGATAGAAAACAACCTCTTTCATGAGCTTGATATCCCCTTCAATTTAGTCGATATCATCAAAGAGAGCTGGGAAAATGATCTACATTGGCATCTTTACGGAAGATTTGATTTTAGCGGGGGGATAGACGGTCAGCCTATCAAGCTTTTAGAGTTTAACGCCGACACCCCTACTTCACTCATCGAAAGCTCTATCGCCCAGTGGGCACTGCTAAAATATAACAACTTAGATGAGCATAAGCAGTTCAATAACATCTATGAGGCGATAAAGAAAAACTTTTGGCGTCTCGTAACGCTCGATGATGATGTGGAGAAGTTTGAGGAGTATTATGAGGGGTGGAAGATACTCTTTAGCTCGGTTAGAGGAGCGCAAGAGGATGAGGATACGACGAGATATTTGCAAACGATAGCGGATGAAGCCGGCTTTATCACGGAGTTTGCTTATGTGGATGAGGTAGAGTTTGATGAAAATGAGGGGATATTTTATAACGATGAGAACTATGAGTTTTGGTTTAAACTTCTACCTTGGGAGAGTATAGCCATAGAGGAGAGCGAACTTGCGATGCTACTCACCCAAATCATCAAGAGCCAAAAAGCGATCATCCTAAATCCCGCTTACACCCTACTCTTTCAAAGCAAGGGGATACTCAAGATACTTTGGGATCTCTTCCCCAATCACCCACTTCTGCTTGAGACAGACTTTAAGCCGCTTGAGGGTAAAGATTTTGTTGAGAAGAAAACTTTCGGCAGAGAGGGTGAAAATGTAAAAATCGTCTCCAAAGAGGGCTCTATCATCGATGAGAGAGAGGGTGAGTATGGAAACTTCAAGTCGGTTTATCAAGCGTACGCCCCGCTAAACCGAGATGATGAGGGTAACTATTATCAAGCGGGGGTATTTTTTGCTTATGAGGGGTGCGGTTTGGGATATAGAGTATCAAATAGAGCTATCTTGGAGGATCGCGCCTCCTTTATAGCCCATATGATAAAGTAGTACTAATAGTTAGTACTACTTCATTATTGGGCTTCTCTAACACACCTTAGACCGATAGGTTTGGCAAGCGGTATCTCTAACTTTCCGATATCTCCGATCGACTTCGTTGAACCCTTTTTGATAGGCTCGGCACCATATCTGGTGATGACATATTTGAGTGTAGCGTTTGTTTCATTCCCGTCTCGTGCCAAGAGTCGTCCGCACGGAGCTTCATACCCTACAAAAAGATGCGCTTGGTTTGTCTTTTTGATAAACTCACTCAACTCCGCCGAAGTTGGATATCTCCAATCATCAAAATCGGCATAGTTTAACTTTTGGCAAAAATCTTTTGAGGCGTTTAAGTCTGCTTGAGAATGGATCGCTTTACACGCTTTGTTTGCTTCATTAAACTCATTGACCCACATCAGCTTTTTACCGCTACTATCCGTATAAGTTAGCGTTTTCGCTTCTCCTACTTTTCCTAGATTGACGGTAAAAGGTGAAAAGTTGATCCTATTCTCTGGTCCCCTTACACACTTAAATCCAGCCGGAAATGCAAACTGACTATCGATATATCCGGCAAACGGCTTCAGTGCTGAAGTCAAATTATTGAAATTTTTATGCTCTGTCCACACAGCCTTTATCGTGCCGTTATCTTCCGATAGGAGTTGGACACAGTGATCTTTCCCAAGACCCATCTTTTTTTGTTCTTGAACCATCCTCACCATAAAGTAGCTAAGTTCATTTGCCGTTGGAACTCTCCAATCGGTAAAACCTGCATAGGTTGATTTGCTACAAAAAGATTTCATCGCACTTTTTGCATCCACTTTCGTGGTACCTTCACCTATAAATAGACAACCTCTACTATGATCTCCACCCTCCGGGATATTTGTATCATCATTTGCCCAAACCAAACCGTTATCGTGATCTATCACAACCTCTTCGTTTAGTGCACCGAGTTTTTTAACTTCGTAACCACTCTTTTGTCCAACTATTTGTACCACTGTAGAGGCTTTTGCCTCATTTCCGGCACTATCTTTTGCGCTAAATAACACGGTATAGTAACCAGCTTTTGTTGTATCCACGCTATCTGTCGTCGTCACTTCAACGGAAGCATTATCCTCCACATCAAATGCCGTTGCGGTCGGTGTTGTATAGTTGGCATCCGTTGCAATGATAAAGTTGCTTTCTACTTTGATGATGGGCGGATATATATCGGCTTGATCCATATGATGCGCATCAATATAGAGGGCACCTCTACTCCCTTCAGGTGCATTTACCGCTCCAAATAGGACGACCTTTAACGATTTGGCTAATGCGTTAAATTTGGTGATATTGCTTTTATCTACGGTCGCTTCAATATACTTGACACCATCCTCCTCTTTTTCAATAAATCCGCTATTTTGCGCTAGTGTCACTCTATCATCGAAATCTTTGACATAGTGATAGACACCATCTCTCTTGATGATAAAGTCTATACCCATATCTTCCCAGATACCGGATTCATAACCTGAGACTCTACTATTATCACTATCGATAAATATTTGTGTGCTATTGATATCTGCACCCTCGACTTTGAAGTAAAGATTATTTTCATCACTGGTTACATAGAGTTTGGTATCGCCGTTTTGCACCAGCGGCTCTATGACGTACCACATCGATGGTTTTGGTTTTACTTCTATCGTTATATGCGCACTCTTTTCATTGCCGTTTTTATCCGTTACGGTTAGATAGATGGTATGTGTGCCGACGCTAAGAGAGTTAGTACTAAAGCTCTTGTGAGTACTCAGAGGTTTATTCCCCTCTCTCCACAGATATGACGCTACTTCACCGTCATAGAGTGTATCAAATGTTATGCTATCCCCTTGAACGATCGTGGTACTAGCCACTTGGATCTCTAGTTTCTCATCATTTCCGCTTAGATGGTTTTTCGCCTCGTTTAAGGAGTAAACTTTTCCTTTATAATCCGGAAGAGCCTTTAATTTCTTTGCCAATTTATTCAACTCACCGTCATCAAGCGCCACCATATCCACTTGCTTCGCTATTTCAGGTGTGATCGTTATCCCATTTTGAGGATCTCCGTCTAGATCAAGCGTCAGTAAAAATCTAGCGATCTCCGCCCGATCCTCTTTTAACTCTTTATTGTGATCCTCTTTTGTCAATACTTTGGTTGTTTTCAAGAGGTGAGAATTAATATAAAACTTACACTCTTTTCCTACTTCAAATTTAAACATACCGTCACGATTTGTTGTACCGCTCTCGATACCGCACCTATACTCCAATCCCTCAACCGGAGAATCAACATAATAACCGGTACCGACTAGAACCTCTTTATCTGAACCACCGCCACATCCAAATAAAACGGCAGATAGTAGTGTTGAAAAAACGACTCTCTTTTTCATAACATTTAGACCTTTTCAAATAAAATTGTGATAATTGTATTTTAACCCAAATTTTGCATTAGCCTGCATTATAATTTAAAATTTGGGTTTAACGGCTATAAAAAATACAATTATTTTAATATCTCACCTCATTTATCGGCATTTTTTCAATAAGTTTTACACTTTTTTAATGATTTTTATCTAAAAAGGAGTCATTCGTAGCAAAAACCCACTATTTAGTGTGGCTTTATGTGCAGTGATCCAATAATCTATATTTTCAACTAAATAGAAGTTTTTCAAATGAAACTTAAGTTGCATTGGAGACTATATATGATTAAAATAATTTCACTTTTCTTAAGTTGCACTTAACCCTATCTCATAAATTGATACTATAAGACTAAACTTTCTTGCCTATTGCAACCTAAGTTGCACCGACTTAGCACATTATCATGTAAAATAGCAACAAACAAAGATGCATAAAGGAGGTTAAGATGCTAATCCAAAGATTTGATCCGTTCAAAGAGTTCAATGAGTTGAGAAAAAGTTTTGAGCAAGTAAGCAGAGCGTTCAATGCCCTGGAAGAGGGAGAGTTACCAAAAGATCTCCAGTTTGTTCCAGCAGTTAATACACGCGAGGGGGATAAAGCCTACTATATAGAGGTGGATCTTCCCGGAGTGAAAAAAGAGGATATCAAGATAGATGTACATGACAATATCCTCACTGTTAGCGGAGAGAGAAAGATCAAAGAGGAGAGAAAGGATGATGACTTTTACCGTGTAGAGAGTCTCTATGGCAAATTTGAGAGAAGCTTTACACTTCCAGATGATGTAGATAGTGATAAAATTGAGGCAAAAGATGAGAACGGAGTATTGTTGATCACGATACCAAAAGCGGTCAAAGTCGATAAAGGTCCGAGGAAAATTAAAATTAAGTAAAAATAAAGGAAAAAAAGGAGGGTGCCATGAGCAAAACAAAACAAGAGTTACAAAATGTTGAGAAGAAAGTTGAAAAGGGTATCGTAGAGGGTGTCAAACATCTCAAAGAGACACTCTCAAATGTGGCGAGTCATCTGCCGTTTGCAAACTTAGCACACAATAAAAAAACAGATACTTTTACGATAGAGATCGATCTACCGGGAGTGAAAAAGAAGGATATCAATGTCAGCATAGAGGGAGATTATCTCACGGTAACTGCAGAGAGAAAGATGCAAGAGGAGGTCAAGAAAGAGGATTATTACCTCATGGAAAGTGCTTACGGTAAATATGCTAGAAGCTTCTATCTCTCTGATGATATCGATCGTGACTCGATAGATGCTCGTTTTGAAAACGGTCGTTTAACGATCACATTTGAAAAAGTACCTGAAAAGAAAAGAAGAGACATTGCAGTAAAATAGGAGAGCTAAGTGATTAGCTCTCTTATGAATGACTACTGATCATCTCTATAGACATCGGTAATGTCAAAATCATACTCCGGCTCTATCACAGGTATTTTATCAAGCGATTTGGGATCAACCTCTACGGCAGAGAAGTTATACTCATCAGAGTTATAAAACTTCTGCTCTTTTGCATATTTTTTCTCTCGCTCCATCTGCTCTTTGATATGCTTATCTATTTTATTTTTTACTTGATCATTTTGTCTCTTTATTTGTGTTCTATTGGAGTCGGCATAGGAGAGAGATGAAATCAATATCGTTAAAACGATAGTATAAATCAATTTTTTCATAATATAACCTTATGATTATTATTTTCCTACTGAAATTATACCATAAATATCCAATTTGTGTTATACTCTATGTATGCCGAAAATGAGACTGAACAAAGAAACATTGAAGAGAGTGCTTCAAAATATAAAACCTCAAAAGAGTATCTGGGGATTTTTAGGAGTCATACTCTTTTTTATTGCACCGGAAATTGTGGCATTTATCTACGGAGGGGATATCACAAACTTTTGTGAAGCCAAACTCAAATGCGACCTACCTTATGCCGAGCAATATCTCTACGAAAATATCGAGATGTTTTTCGGTGAGGGGAGTTGGTTAAACCTCACGCTAGGTTTTGTCTTTCTGATTTGGCTCTTTTTTTAATAAACAATAGACTATAATCACCCAAAAACTCAAGGGTATGTTAGATGCAAACGGAAAATCTACTCTCAAACAGGGCAAATTGTCTCTCTCCATCACTCACGATCGCTATCACGACTTTAGCGCTAGATCTGAAAGCGCAAGGTGAAGATATACTCAGTTTTTCTGCCGGAGAACCGGACTTCGACACCCCACAAGCCATAAAAGATGCGGCAAAAAAAGCTATCGACGAAGGTTTTACGAAGTATACGGCGATTCCAGGAATTATCGAGCTTAGAGAAGCGATCGCTGGAAAGCTAAAACGAGAAAACAATCTTGACTACAAAGCTGAAGATATTATAGCCAGTACCGGTGCAAAGCAGTCGCTTTTTAATCTTTTTCAATGTACCCTCCAAAAGGGAGATGAGGTAATCATCCCGTCACCTTACTGGGTCACCTATCCCGAAGTGGTTCGATTTTGTGACGCAACTCCTGTTATCGTCGATACAGATGAGCGCAGCGGATTTAAGATGACGGCAGATCAACTAAAAGAGGCGATCACCGACAAAACCAAAATGGTCGTACTCACCTCTCCATCCAACCCCACCGGATCACTCTACTCCAAAAAAGAGCTCGAGGAGATCGCTGAAGTCTTAAAAGATAGCGATATCATCGTAGTTGCGGATGAGATGTACGAGAAACTGGTCTATGATGTAGAGTTTACCGCAGCGGCAAGCATCAGTAAAGATATGTTTCAAAGAACTGTGACGGTAAACGGACTCAGTAAGTCTGTTGCGATGACCGGCTGGAGATTCGGCTACCTTGCCACTCCAAACAGAGAGCTGATAGCCGCTATGAACAGACTTCAAAGCCAAAGCACCTCAAATATGTGTACTATCACCCAAAAAGCCGCTATCCCGGCACTTGACGGAAGTGTCGATGAGGAGATAGAGAAGATGAGAGTAGAGTTTCAAAAGAGGAGAGATCTAGCGGTCGAGCTCTTTAACCAAAGTGATAAACTATCGGTGCTAAAACCTGACGGCGCCTTTTATCTCTTTGTCAATATCAAAAAGGTAACCGATAACTCTATGGAGTTTTGTAAAAAACTTCTCAAAGAGGAGAAGGTTGCCGTAGTGCCAGGTGTTGGATTTGGTACTGACGGATACTTTCGATTCTCTTTTGCTACAAGTGAAGAGAATATCAAAAAAGGGATCGAAAAGATCATCAGATTCTGCGAAAACTACTAAATAATCAGGGGGGACTATCCCCTACACTACTATATTTCTAAGAATATGTTTTACTTCAAATATAAAATTTTTTCAATAAACACCGATATAACACAAAATAATTTCATAAATTTTTATAAATTTCATTTTAAAGGAAAAATAAAATGAACCAAAGGCGTGAATTTTTAAAAAAGAGTGTACTTATAGGAAGTTCACTGCTTGTAAGTCCATATGAACTCTTTGCCTACAGATTACCGGTAGATAGGGAGATAAAGCTCTATAATGTCCATACGGGTGAGCATTTAAGGGCGACATACTGGTCGAAAGATCACTTTGTTCAAAGCGAGATTGATAGGATAAACTACTTTTTAAGAGACTTTCGAACCGGCGAAGTCAAAGAGATGGATATCAAACTGCTGGATCTTTTATATGCGATACAGCTTATCAGAGATACCGATAGACCGTTTCAGGTACTCTCAGGCTATAGATCCAAAAAAACCAATGAGATGCTAAGGAAACATAGTGAAAGTGTTGCTAAAAATAGCTTCCACATCAAAGCAAAAGCGATCGATATCAATCTTCCGGGAACGCAACTCAAAGATCTCAAAAAGTTGGCAAAGTTTTTAAGAAGAGGCGGCGTCGGATACTATCCGAAAAATGGATTTATGCATATCGATACTGGACCTATCAGATATTGGCAAAAGGGTTAAAGCCGGTATTTTGGTTAAATTTTTTTTGCTATCATTTGAGATATTATTTACATACAAAGGAAAACAATGAAGAGAGTTTTTTCATTTATAGCGGCATCCGTTATCGTACTAAACGCATTTGAGTTACCTAAAAGTCTCTATAAAAGTAGTACGAAGATAACTATAGAGAGCAACTACGAGATATTTAAACTGATACAAGATACCAAAAAAGCCATAGAGTTAAATCAAAGCGATCAAGCGAAAGAGCTTTTAGTCAAAGCATTGAAAAAGGCTGCCTACTCCAAATCGGAGAAAAACATCTCCCAATATGACTACCTGTTTGCCAACTATACACTTTTAGCGCTACTAGACAAAGAGAAAGAGGCTGAAGCCTATAAAAAGTTGGCAAAAAAGGTGATAAGGTTTTTAGACACTACGACCAACGGAGGTAAAGATATCTGGGAAGAGGGAGATCTTGGGAAGTTCCAGCTAAGAGTCTATAAAGATCTATCGCTCAATCTTGCAAAACTCTACTACAAAGAGTCAAACGGCGATGATACAAAAGTGCTCAAACAAGCTTTGAAATATGTAAATATCGCTATCAAATTTGCAGGTGAAGATGACGCCCAGGCAAAAGAGCTCAAAAACTCCATCATGGAGGCTCTCAAGAAAAATTAGTACTAACTTTAGTACTAATGGTGTATCGGTTGATAAAGTTTAGATATAATTAACCCAAAATTTGGGACCAACCAAACATTTATATGGAGTAAAATCAATGAAAAAAGCCGGTACGCTTCTTATCTTAGTACTAACGATATTTTTCATCTGGAAACTCTACAGCTATCTTAACTATCGATATGAAAATGCCGTTAGTGATGCCGCCTTTGTTAAAAGTGACGCTATCTATAGAGTCTCATTTAAGGTCGGTGGAAAAATAGAGAAGCTCTACAAAAATGAGGGTGATCGCGTTAAAAAGGGTGAAGTTCTTGCCAAGATCGATCCGACTGATCTCAATATCGCAAAAGATGAACTTGCCCATACCATAAACTCCCTCCAAGCAAAGTATAACGCGCTCAAACAAAAAAGAGAGCGCCTCTACCAAGAGCTTGGGATAAAAAGCGACATCTCTAAAAACAATATCTCCGTTAGCGACTCCAAAGAAGAAGCCCTAAGATATAAGGTCAAATCCCTTGAAGCAAATCTCCAAAAACTCTCAAAAGATCAAGCAAGATACCAAAAACTTTTAAGACAAAAGCTCATTAGCGCATCCGACTTTGAGAGTATCGACACCAAGTACAAAAGCCTCAAAGAACAGGTACAAAGCGCTCAAAAAGAACTCGACTCCTATATAAAGTCGATCCAAAATGTAAAATTTTCCCACCATCTCAGCAAGCTGGAGGAGACTCAGGTCAAAGAGCTTGACTTTTCACTAAAGTCTCTGGAAGAGAGTATCAAAGCAAGTCAAGATAGACTAAAAGCGTTAAACAATAAAATCACCTACACCGCTCTCATCTCACCGATAGAGGGAGTGATAGCCAAAAGATTTATAAATCCCGGAAGCGTCGTTGAGCAGGGAACCCCGATCTACGCGGTAGTCGATACAAACAACAAACATGTAGAGGTTTTACTCTCAGAAAAGAAGCTGGAGGGGGTAAAAGTCGGAAATAGCGTCAAGATCACCACCGATGCAAATGATAAAGCGTACAAGGGAGAGGTTGAGAGTATATTGCCTACTTCCGCTTCCACTTTCTCTTTAGTACCGAGAGATATAGCTAGCGGAGAGTTTACGAAACTGGATCAAAGGTTTATCGTTAGGATCGCCCTAAAAGAGGATCAAGATCAGTTAAAAGATCTGCTTATCGGCATGGGAGCAACGGTAGCTATCCAAAGGAGCAAATAGCAATGGCAAAATCTTGGGAGATCTCCTCCAAAGAGAGAGCACTCTTTACCTTTATCGTGATGCTGGGAGCTTTCATGGCGATACTCGATACTACCGTCGTAGATGTGATAGTGCCGAAACTCACCGGACCCCTCTCAACCGATCTCTACGGTGTACAGTGGATCATCACCTCCTATATGGTCTCCGCCGCTATCGCCCTTTTGGTTACAGAGTATCTCATCAAACGATTTGGCTCCAAAGCGGTATATATAGCCGGTATTTCACTCTTTTGGAGTGCCTCTTTGATCTGCGGCCTCTCAAACGATCTCTCCACGATCATCATCGCAAGGATCGTTCAAGGATTTGGCGAAGCACTTATCATGGTAACCAGTCATATCATGGTATTTTCCTACTTTCCGCCCGATAAGCAGGGTCTGGCGATGGGTATTTTTGCTCTTGGGGTGAGTTTCGCTCCCGCTCTGGGTCCTACCATCGGCGGATACTTGACTGAGTACTACAACTGGAGGATGGTCTTTTTTATCAATGTTCCCATAGGTATACTCTTAACGCTGGCAGCCCTCCTCTATCTACCCAAAGATAGGGAGTTGAAAAAGTTGCCCTTTAACTTTGTAAGCTTTGTGCTTATCAGTATCGCTACGATCTCACTTTTGATCATGCTCTCCAAAGGACAGCAAAGGGGCTGGTTTGGGGATGAGTTGATCGGAACACTTCTCTTTGTCTCTATCATCTCATTTTTACTCTATGGGCTTAGTGAACTTCATAGCAGACACAGGCTCATCGACTTTAGCCTCTTTCAAAATCCCGACTTTACAAACGGGATACTCATCTACTTCTTTATACTCGGCTTTTCGATGTATCAATACTTCTATCTGCTACCCATCTACTATGAGCATATCAAGATGTTGCCGACGCTTGATGCGGGGATAGCAGTATTTGCTTTTGCCCTCTTTATCGGTATATTTTCGCCCGTTGCGGGGATCATGAGCGATAAGATCGGAGCGAAAAAGACAGTAGCTATAGCGGCAGTCATCTATATCTTTTCGGCTCTCTTTATACTCCCCTCACTCAACTACTACACTCCGCTCCATCAAGCGATGCTTCTTACCGTGCCTTTTGGGATAGGGATGGGGATGTTTTTCGCACCGGTTACGGTACTACTACTTCAAAGTGCACCAAGTGATAAGGGAGAACTTGCGATCGTTTTGATGGACTATTTTCGATTTGTGGGCGGAAGCTTTGGAACGGCGATCGCTACGAATAACATGGAGTATTTTAAAGCGATGCACCACCTAAGGATGAATGAGTTGCAAGAGTACGCTACGATAAATGACTTTATAGAGAGCTTCATGGAGCAGACATTCTCAACGCTTTCACAAGCAAAAGTGGCATTTGAAAACTATGAACTCTTTATGAGCTACAACTACGGCTTTTACAACACCTTCATGCATGCGGGTTTTTGGGGGCTCTTTGGCTCACTATTTGTGATCACACTCTTTATCTTCAAGGGTAAAGCGTTACAGGGGAGTAAGGGATGAGATATATTGTATTAGTACTAATACCGATGCTACTCTTTGGAGAGGATCTAGCTACTTTGTTAAGATCCCTAGATCAAAATCTACTTCTACAATCCAAAGAGCAGGAGATCGTAGCAAAAAAGAGACTTTTTGAAGCCACCAAAGGTAAAAACTACCCGTCGTTAGATCTCAAAGCAACCGCAACGATGCTAAAAGATGATCCTACCGCCAATTTGCATCTTCCAATAGGTACTATGCCACCCGCTATCAAAATGGGCAAACGAGAAAATTTTGATGCCGAGATTGACCTAACTTACCCGATATTTAGCGGTTTTGCCATAGATTCACTCATCAAAAGGTCAAAACTTGAGTATGAACAAAGCAGACTACAAAAGAGTGATCTCAAAAGAAAACTCTATATGAAAGTGATATCCCTCTACACCACCGTTTATAGTCTAAATCGACAGCTTTTAGCTCAAAAAGAGGCAATCAACGCTACGCAAAAATCATACAAAAAAGCAAAAGGCTTTTACCAAGCTCAAACAATCAATTTGGCGGAACTCTCAAATATCGAGGCGAAGCTCTATGAGTTAAAAGCCGGTTACGAACTTTTAAAAAGCAAAAGAGATGAGGCACTTGAGATGCTCTCATATTTCGTGAATAAAAAGATAACACAGATCGGCTCTCTTCCAAAGATCGATCTCCCTTCCAAAGACAACATTACCAAAACCGCTCTAAATAACAGAGAGGATATCTTAGTACTAAAAAAACTTCTCGAGATAGATAGCGTCGATATAGACCTTGCCAAAAGTAAAAACTACCCTACCCTTGCACTGGTAGGAGCACTCAAAACACACGGCGATGATCTGAAGTTTTACGGAGACGGTTACACCAATCCAAACAAAAGCTATATCGGTGCGGCTTTGAATTATAAGCTATTTGACGGATTTGAGACCAAACAGAAGATAGAGGTGACAAAGGCAAAAAGGTTGGCAAGGATTTTATACTTTAAGGACTATCAAAACAGCATAAAAGCAACACTCAGATCCAAACTGCTCTATCTCAAGGCACTAAAGAGTGAACTAAGGGCAAAACGGGGTCAGTTAAAGGCACAAAATAGCTACTATAAGCTCACTTACGGAAGGTTTATCAACCATCTTGCATCAAGCGATGAGTTAAGCAGAGCGATCGCCGCCAAAGCCGTAGCAAAAGCGAGCTATCACCAAATCGAGGCGAAGATATTTGAACAAAAGGCTTTGATACTGCTTGAGAGTTCGTTGAAAAAGTTTTCAAAATACTTTTTTACTAACAATTAAGCGTAGTAAAAGTATTTTATGATAAAATTGGCGTTTTAAAATCTAAAAAGAAAGTGGGTGATTTAGATGCCGGGTATTATTGTAAAACCTAGTGAATCTTTTGAAGAAGCATATAGAAGATTCAAAAAGCAGGTCGATAGAAACTTGATAGTGACTGAAAAGAGAGCTAGACAGTTCTATGAAACCGGAACAGAGAGGCGAAAGAAACAGAAAATCGCCGCTAGGAAAAAGATGCTTAAAAAGCTCTATATGCTTAGAAGATACGAGTCTAGACTATAACGCGGCTTCGATAGGGGGAACTCTCCTCTTATCTAAACTTCAACCTAAATTTTGCATTAGCCGATACATCATTTGGGTTCAACTCTCTTTAACAAAAATCTCAATAAAATCAATATATAAAATTTTCCTACTATGAGGTACAAAGATGAGGTTATTATCTATCACCACTTTTTTTTGGGTGCTACTTGGATATCTACTTGTAGTCTATTCTGATAAAATTCCTGCACCTTTTAAAACCAAGGTGCTTGACTTTAACTATGTCTTATATACCCATAAAACCCTGCAGATAACCGTAGATAATGCCTTTATCTATGTAGGACTCTTTTGTCTCTTGATCGAGATCTACAAAGCAGCAACCACCAAAAACTTCAACTCTTTAGAGTCTCTCTTTAGCATCGTAGTTGCTATTATCTATCTGATACTCTTCATCACAACAAAGTTTGCCCATAACTCTACATTTTTGATGCTAACCGTTATGGCTTTTATCGACGGACTCGGAGGATTTATCATAGAGTTAAATGCGGCACACAGGGATGTGATTTTCGGAAAGTAGCAGAGACAAACCATCAACTATCCTCCTCTCATATCGCCACAAGCTATTTTGGAGTGAACTTATTTATTTTATTGGAAAGAGAAACAAATATTGAAAATACTACCGTTTTTGCTTGATAAAACAAGTCGCAACCAAATAAGACAATTTTAGTCTCATTTAATAAAGTTTATGCTATAATATGGTTAAGAATTAAAATAGAAGGTGAAAAGATGGCACAAGAAGAGGTAAACAAAGCCATAGCCGGTGAATATAATCTCGGATTTGAGATTGATATCGAGCAAGATACGGTACCACCTGGGTTGAATGAGGATGTCATAAAATTCATTTCAGCAAAAAAAGATGAGCCGGAGTGGATGCTGGAACTGCGTCTAAAGGCTTATCGAAAGTGGCTAACTATGGAGGAGCCGACATGGGCGAAGGTGGAGTATGAACCGATAGATTATCAATCCATCTCTTACTTTGCGGCACCCAAAAAGGCTCCCGAGTCGCTGGATGAAGTGGATCCAAAGATATTAGAGGCGTATGAGAAGCTAGGCATCCCGCTTGAGGAGCAGAAGCAGTTACAAGGTATAGCGGTTGATGCCGTTGTTGACTCTGTTTCGGTTAAGACCACATTTTCGGACGAACTAATGAAGCACGGTATCATCTTCTGCTCGATCTCGGAGGCGATCAAAGATTACCCTGAGCTTATCAAAAAGTATATGTTTAGCGTCGTTCCGATGAATGACAACTTCTTTGCGGCACTCAATTCGGCTGTATTTACAGACGGTACATTTGTCTATATCCCAAAAGGGGTGCGATGCCCTATGGAGCTTAGTACCTACTTTAGGATCAATGCGATGAATACAGGGCAGTTTGAGAGAACTTTGATAGTGGCTGATGAGGGAAGTTATGTCAGCTACAACGAAGGGTGCTCCGCTCCTATGAGAGATGAGAACCAACTCCACGCGGCTGTGGTTGAACTGGTTGCGATGAAAGATGCGGAGATAAAGTACTCGACCATCCAAAACTGGTATCCGGGAGATAAAGAGGGCAAAGGGGGTATCTACAACTTCGTTACCAAAAGAGGTCTTTGCAAAGGGGATAACTCAAAGATATCTTGGACACAGGTAGAGACGGGATCAGCTATCACATGGAAGTATCCAAGCTGTATCTTAAAGGGAGATAACTCAGTCGGTGAATTTTACTCCGTTGCGGTTACTACCCTCGCCCAACAAGCTGATACCGGTACTAAGATGATACATCTTGGTAAAAACACAAGCTCCACGATCATCTCCAAAGGTATCTCGGCGATGAAGGGGCAAAACACTTATCGTGGACTTGTAAAGATAGGCGCAAATGCCGACGGAGCGAGAAATTTTAGCGAGTGCGACTCTCTACTTATCGGAAGCGAGTGCGGAGCACATACATTTCCGTACCTTGAGAGCAAAGATAGCCACGGACAGGTAGAGCATGAAGCAACCACTACAAAGATAAGCGATGAGCAACTCTTCTATCTCAGACAAAGGGGCATCAGTGAAGAGGATGCGGTGAGTATGATCGTTCACGGTTTTTGTAAAGAGGTGTTTGCAAAGCTCCCGATGGAGTATGCGGTAGAGGCGAGAGCACTATTAGAATTAACATTAGAAGGAAGTGTGGGATGAGTAAAGTATTGGATATAGTTGATTTAAAAGCCAAAATCGGTGATAAAGATATATTAAAAGGGCTTAACTTGGCTCTTGAAGAGGGGAAGGTGCACGCCATCATGGGACCAAACGGTGCGGGTAAATCTACCCTCTCAAAAGCGATAGTGGGGCACTATGATGTCGAAGTAACCGATGGAGAGATCATCTATAAGGGGAAAAATATCATCGATGAGGAGCCGGAAGTCAGGGCACTTGAGGGGATATTTTTAAGTTTTCAAAATCCTGTTGAAGTACCGGGTGTCAATAACGCCTACTTTTTAAGAACTGCGGTAAATGCCAGAAGAAAACATCTCGGACTGCCGGAACTCAATGCGGCTGAGTTTCTTAGAGAGATGAAGGCAAAAGCCGAGGAACTTGGGATGAAACCCGAACTCATCAACAGAAGCCTCAACGAGGGCTTTAGCGGCGGGGAGAAGAAGAGAAACGAGATACTTCAGATGATGATGCTTGAACCTGATGTAGTGATACTCGATGAGATAGATTCGGGACTCGATATCGACGCCTTAAGAGCGGTAAGCCACGGTATCAATAAGATGAAAGACGGAAAAAGAAGCTTTTTGGTCATCACGCACTATAGCAGGATACTGGAGTATATCGAGCCCGACTATATCCATGTTCTCATCAACGGACAAGTTGTACATACAGGCGGTCCGGAACTTGTAGAGAAGCTTGAAAAAGAGGGTTATGGCTCTTTTGAGGGGAAATAGGATGAGATTTGAGCACTTAAATTCACTTGATAGTGAGACGATTTTAAAAGAGTTGGGTAGTGAGCCCTCCAAAAGCGTTGCCGCAACAGCTCTATCAAAACTAAAAATACCGGATAAAAAAACGGAAAAGTATAGATATTTTGATATCACTCCTATCGTCTCAAAAGATTGGGATATCCTTGAAACAAAAGAGAGTAGCCCAAAATCTACCGGTAATAAAATAGTATTGCAAGATGGAGCAGTGATAAATAGCGGCGATATAGAGGGTGTCAGTGTAGAGATCAAAGCCTTTAGCGAGATAGACCCCACACACTTTGACGCACTCTATTACCTTAGTCACTTGATGGCAAAAAAGGCTATCGTTATCCACTGCGGTAAGGATTGCAGTTTTGAGATAGAGCATATCTTTAGTACGAAAGAGCATCTTATCAACTATCGAGTCGTTTTGGTCGTAGAGCCAAATGTTCATGCCCAAGTCTATGAGAGCTTTATGGGTGAAGCGGTGGATAGTTTAGTACTAAGCGGTTATGACATCTTTGTAGAGAGGGATGCTTCGCTTCACTTGATCAAAAGCCATACCTTAAATGATGCCCACTACACGCCGATATTTACAAGCAGGTACAGGGTAGATGAAAATGCAACGATGAAACTCAGTAGCTTTGATTTTTCTTTTGCTAAAGGGCTAAATATCTTCAAAGCTTACCTTGAAAAAGATGCCGCTTTTGATGCCGCCCATCTGCTCTATGTGGATAATAGCGCCAAGTACGGTATAGTCTCCGAAATAGAGCATCAAGGACGAAGCTCACACTCAAACCAAAAAGCAAAGTCTATCTTAGATAATAGTGCCAAGGGGATATTTGACGCTCTGATCAGGGTAAACAATAGTGCAAAATGGACAAAAGCCCACCAAAACTCTAAAGCGATCCTGCTTCATAGCGGTGCCTATATGACGAGCAAACCGCAACTTGAGATATATATCGACGATCTGGAAGCGAGCCACGGCTCTACAACAGGACAGCTTGATGAGAGGCAGCTCTTTTACCTACGTTCAAGAGGTATCAATGAGGAGGATGCGAGAAAGATGCTTATCTTGGCATTTGCCAATGAGATCGTCTCAACCGTAGAAGATAAAGAGTTAGCCGGTAGGATATATGTAGAGTTTGAGAGGGTATATTACGGCAACTATGAGCTTGAGTGCATCAAAACTTGCGACGGCTGTGAAGAGTTAGTACTAGGAGAGAGCAGTGAAGACGATAGATGAGGTATTAAATGAGTACAAGAGTGATTTTGAACTCTTTGAGGATGGAAACTCAAAGTTAGAGTATATATTTGACCTTGGGAAGAGACATACCACTCTGCCTGAAGATGAAAAAAATGATAGCACCTTTATACACGGATGTGCATCTCCCGCTTGGCTCGTGGGTGAGTGCAAAGACGGGGTATTAGTACTAAGGGGTGAGGGAACCAGTGAGATGGCAAAGGGTATGATCGTTTTGCTGATGGATATATTTAGCAATAAAAAGGCAGACGATATCCTAAACTTCGATCCAAACAGACTCAATGAACTCGGCATCATAGAGCTTCTCTCACCCGTTAGACAAAAGAGTCTTCAATCTTTCCTAGAGAAGGTTTACACTTATGCAAAACGATGCAAGGAGGGAACACTATCATGAAAGATCTAAGAGAGGTAACACCCGAGCAGACAAAAGAGAGAGTGATAGAGGAGCTAAAGAAGATCTACGACCCGGAACTTCCGGTAGATATCTATAACTTGGGACTCATCTATGATGTGGATTGTTGGAAGGATGATGTCAGTAAACTCAACAAGTGCAAAATCACCATGACCCTCACCTCTCCGACATGCTCTATGAGTGAGACGATAGTAGATCTGGTCAAATCTATCCCAAGCAGGATGGAGGGCGATCTCTTGGAACTTGATGTTGAAATAGTTTTTGACCCGCCTTGGGATCAAAACAAGATGAGTGACGAAGCAAAGCTCGCTATGGGGATGCTCTAACCCAAAATTTGGCTTGAAACTGCGCAAATCCTCAGATAAAAAAGGGCATAATGCCCTTACCAATACATTAAGGAAAACTATGGCAATCATAAATCTAACTGAAGCAAACTTCAATGAAACCACTGAGAACAATCCCATCTTTGTGATAGACTTCTGGGCACCTTGGTGCGGACCGTGTGTGCAATTTGCACCGATTTTTGAAGAGGTGGCAAACGAGTATCCAGATATTGCATTCGGTAAATTAAATACCGATGAAGAGCAAGGTATCGCAAGCTACTTCAACATCCAATCCATCCCGACAGTTATGATCATCCGTGAGGGTGTGATCGTATTTTCTCAACCGGGAATGCTTCCAAAAGAGGCGCTAAAAGATGTGATCGAACAGGTACAAGCTCTAAATATGGATGATGTCCGAGCTGAGATAGCCAAACAGCAAGAGGAAGCGAATAAGCAACAATAGTAGCCTGATTTACTTTAGGCTACTCCTACAGTTCTTCTAACCACCCTCATACACCTCTTTTATCGTATAAGGCTTCTTATTCTGTCGAAATATATCCCTGAAATTAGCTCCGTCGGAAATCCCGTTTTGAGTCGTATTTTTACCGGTATTTTAGCACCAGAGAAGTAATCCCAGTTAATAAAACTTTAATCCACTAACACTTATAATTACACATATACTTTATAAGGGATGGTGCTATGGGTCAGATAACTATTTATATCAATAATGAACTAGAAAAGAGAATAAAAGAGTTGGCTTCATCTCAAAACACTTCTCTTAGCAAATATATTTCAACCGTTTTAGAGAAAAATATCAGTAACAAGTGGGATCCAAAAGTGAAAGATTTAGCAGGTAGTTGGGGCGATTTTCCCACAGCCCAAGAGATAAGAGAGAGCAGTGCTACCGATATAAAGAGAGAAGAGTTTTAGATGTATCTCCTTGACACAAACAGCGTTATCTACTTTTTTAAAGGGATGGGGCAACTCTCTAAAAATCTATTTTCACACTCTCCAAAAGATATATTTATCCCGACTATCGTACTCTACGAACTCCAAGTAGGTATCGCAAAATCACATAGCCCAAACAAGAGAAAAGAGCAGTTAAATCTACTCTTGGAACAGGTTCAAATCGTAGAGTTTGGCACGAAAGAGGCAAAAGAGGCAGCAGACATCATGGCTACATTGGAAAAACTCGGAACTCCCATCGGACCTATGGATACCTTGATAGCCGGTTGCGCAAAAGCCAACAATCTAACCTTAGTAACCCACAATACCAAAGAGTTTCAAAAGGTAGAGGGGTTAGCGGCGGTTGATTGGTTTTAACCCTCATAAACCTCTTTGATCGTATAAGGCTTCTTATTCTGTGCTCCGTAGTATGTCCTGATGATAAGCTCCGCCAAAAATCCCGTAACAACAAGTATGATACCGATAAATGTCAGCATCACGCCGAGTATCAAAAGCGGTCTCGTACCGATGCTATATCCAAGTAGCTTTAGTACAAACATATAGAAGTTGATAGCCATTCCGGCAAGAAATGTGATGATCCCCATCGTACCGAAGAGGTGCATCGGCTTTTGGCGATACTTCTCCAAAAAGAGCATCAACAGCAGATCGCTTACCACCCGAAAAGTTCTGCCCAGTCCATACTTGCTCTCACCGTGGACCCTCGGATGGTGCTTGACATTGACCTCCGTTATCCTCGCTCCATTTAGACTCGCAAGTACCGGTATGAAACGATGTAGTTCACCGTAGAGCTCCAGATTTTTCGCAACATCTCTCTTAAACAGTTTCAAAGTACAGCCGTAGTCATGCACATAGACACCTGTTAGTTTTCTGATAAGCTTGTTTGCGATTTTACTCGGTATCTTCCTTAGAAGCATCCCATCTTGACGCTTTAGCCTTCTGCCGGCGACCACATCCCAATCACCCTCTTTGAGAGTTTTTATCATCATCGGTATATCGCTCGGATCATTTTGCAGATCGCCGTCGATGGTGGCGATAAGCTCCCCTTCAGCCATATCGATACCGGCTGCCATAGCGGTGGTCTGCCCATAGTTTCGCTTGAAAACGACCACCTTCGTTCGATCATCGGCAAACTCTTTTAGCTTCTCTACTGTTTTATCCGTTGAGCCATCATCTACTACTATCAGCTCATAATCTATCCCCTTTAAAGCCTCTCTTATCGCATCGTACAGAGGCTTTACATTATCCTCTTCATTCATCATAGGTACTACAACCGACAGCTCTCTCATCTCTCAATCACCTTTATCAAAACTACTCCTCTTTTGCTATAAATCGTCTCATATTTTTTAAAGTATTTTAGTCTATTGCTCTTAATCAAAGCACACTCCCCCGCTTTCGCATCTCTTCTTTTGACAATTTTTCTCGCATAAAAGCTAAAGCTCGGTACATTGATATGCTCCATCACGATCTTGCATTGAAGCTCTCTTGCTTTGAGCGCCGCCTCCTTGATCGGTGTCTGCTTCGCTTGAGCCACCACCGGCAAGATTATGAGATTTATCACCCCGCTAAAAAGTAATCCTATAACAACTATCTTAAAATATATCTCTCTTTTACTCATCCCCACAAGCAGAGTGCCCAAGATAGCCCCTATCAAGCCCAAAAAGTAGCGCCGATCAAACAGCCCAAGCGACTCTCGTACGATCACCTTCGCATACGCATCTCTTATCTGCTCCACCCCGCCAAACTGTAGATAAAGCGGTAGTACCAAAAGCAAAATATAGAGTACTAAGGGAGCGATATAAAAGTTCCCGCTACGCTCTATCACCTCCCCCCTCAATGCCGTCAAAACAAACAACCCGGTATAACCGTAGATGACATAGTGCGGCAGTTTCGTACCCGATAGCGAAAAAAACAAAAAGACAAAGCCGAACCATATCACCGCATAGAGCGTCAAATCATCTTTGAGTCTCTTTTTCAGCGCATCAAAGAGAGCTCTTAGGTAGATAGTACTAAAGGGTAAAAGTCCGATGATTAAAACCGGGATATAGTAAAACATCGAGCCGTAATGCCCCTCCATCGGTCCCTTAAAGCGCTCCACATTGTGCTTCAAGAAAAAGCCCTCAATAAACTTTTGCCCCTGGGCGTGGTACTCAGCCAAGTACCAAGGAAGAGTCACCGCCAAAAATATCACGATACCGATAGGATTTAACAAAGCGCTCCACCAAGCACCAAACTCCCTTTTGGATAGGAAAAATATCCCGCTTACCACAAAGGGTATCAACACTGCAATCGGTCCTTTTGTCAGTACGCCAAGCCCCATAAAGAGGTATGTTAGATAGATAAACTTTCTCTCTCTATTTTCATAATAGAGATAAATATTAAAGAGCGTAAGAGCGATGAAGAGATTTAGGAGTGCGTCGGCGATAGAGGCTTTGGCGATGATCGTTATCTGAAGCAGTACACTCATCATAAATGCACCAAGAAGCGCCCTCTTCTCATCGGCATATCTCTTTACAAAGCGATAGAGAACATAAACCCACAGCGTCGCCGCTACCGCCGAAGGAAACCTAACGGCAAACTCATTTAAACCGAATATCTTCGTACTAAGCGCCTGAAACCAGTAGATGAGTATCGGCTTGTCAAACCTAAGCTCTCCGTTTAGATAGGTCGTGATATAGTCTCCGCTTTTGAGCATCTCTCTTGTGGCTTCGCTAAACGCCCCCTCATCCAGATCAAAGAGCGCAATCCAACCAAGCGTGAGATAGAAACTCAAAAATATCCCCGCAAATAGCGCTATCCTCAAAGCAAATATACTCACCCCTCTATCCTCTCTCTAAATCTCTTTTCGTACAGCCAGTAGCTAAAGAGTGAGCCGATAAATGCACCTGCCACCACATCGCTAAGATAGTGTCTGTCTATCACCACTCTGCTAAGAGCCACAAGCAGGCTCAGCGAAAAAAGAGCGACTCCAAAGCGCCTATATAAGAGCCAAACCGCCGTACTAAAGGCAAAGATAGTGGTCGAGTGTCCCGATGGAAAGGAGGTCATATCGTGCACGACATGAAAAAAGTCAAAGCCGTACAATCCCTCATGCAAAAAGTGCTCCGGTCTATATCTCCCGCCGACGATCTTAAAAACCCAAATCAGTATCCCCGAAAGCGCCACGCTCAAAAAGAGGTAGAGCGCCTTTTGGGAGGCTTGAGAGTCTCTATTTTTGTTGAGTAGATAGATAAGAAGTGTCGGGATGAGATAGTATTGAGACTCTCCCAAAAAGGTAATATCCTTGAAAAACGCCCGAACCCCGCTCTCTTTGATACTATAAAAGTAGCTTGCCAACTCCCTATCAAGCGCAAGATAGGAGTAAACCACAAACAGCGCCGACACGACTCCGACTATAACCCATCTCTTACTCTTCAAGCCTCGCCTCTTTTTTGTAGATGAGATAATATACCAGCTTTAAGATTATAAAATTGACAATGATGGCAAAGAGTACATCACTCAAAAAGTGCGCCCCTTGAACCACACGGGTAAGTGCCATCAAAGCCACAAATGAGAGGCTTAGTACTAAGATAAGCCGATTTCTAAACACATAAGCCAACGCCAAAAAGAACATCGCCCCTCCTACATGTCCGCTGATAAATGAACAGTTGTGGTCGCACTTGCCGCTAAAGTCATAGTATGGAGTAAACTTATGCTCTCCTCCAAAAAATTTACTATTTACGGGTCTTACTCTCCCGCTATACTCTTTAAAAACCAGATTTGTCACCACTGCGGGACCCGTTATGAGATAAACAAGCAAAAAAATAGCGGCTTTTTTATCGAGATATTTGCCTATTTTTCTCCCTTTATAGGTATATATCAAAAGTGCGAGAAGTACGATCACCGTCACTATCGTCAGCGGCACAATCACATCATGCATAAACTCAAAAATCGGCTCATGCTTCAAAAAAAACTCCCCATCTCTGTAAAACAACTTACTTACAAAGATATCTAGCTCCGGAAAGCATGCAAATACCACCGCCACAGCTACGGAAAAGAGTATAAAAAGTCTCCCAAACATCAATACCCCTTAAACCCGACGCAGTGAAAGAGATAGTAGGTTCTATTGAAATCGCTATATAACGGCACGACCACTTTTCCTACCTTTCCCACCTTCTCAAAGTACGGTAAAAGATCGCCCATCTCATCCAAAGTGCGAAAGAGTAGAAAATCCTCACCCTTTTTCTCATTTAAGTCTCTATCCATATGGTATTGATTCTCCATCTCATGGCGGGGATTGAATATATATGTCTTAGTACTAAGGTAATAATCCGCCTCAGCCACATCGGCTCTTCTTGTAGCTAAAAGTGTAGTATTTGGATATCTCTCTCTCCATATATCGCCGATCTGATGAAGAGCATCTCTCCAGCCAAGCACCCTTTTATAGGGGTCACTTTTTCTAGTCAGCTCTATATGAAGGGCGTCAGCTATCTGATGGTAGTTATAAAAAACGACGCCAAGCAGAGTGTGCAAAAGGATAGAGAGCCAAACCAGCCACACTTTGCCCTTTAGTACCAAATAGGCAACGACCAAGATAGTAGCGGCGATATAGGTCGGTGCCGCCCAGTTGGCAAACGAGCGGCTAAGGAAGCTTAGCACCATGATAAACCCAAGCATCACAATCGCAAACAAAAAGAGTATCAACCCCCTCTCATCCCTTAAAAACTCCCTATCTCTCAAAAGGATATACCAAAAAGCCCCAAACAAAATAGGTCCAAAGACTATAAACTGCGCTCCGAAAAACTCAAAAAATTTATTTGGATGTAGCCAGCTATCCTCTATGTGCGAAATCTGCTTGGTATGGACAAAAGAGATAAAGTCATTGTTGTAATTCCACCAGAGATTTGGCAAAAAGAGCACAAAAGCTATCAAGATAGCGGTGTAGAGTTTCGTGCTTCTAAAATAGAGGCGATATTTTGGCATGAGTACTAAGGTTAGTACGACGCTTACCAAAAAGAGTATAAAGTTATATTTACTCAAAAGCCCGAAGCCCGAAGCCACTCCCGCAAATATCCAATCCGACCATCTATCATACCGAATCGCTCTGATAAAGAAGTAAAAAGCCGCCGACCAAAAGAGCAACAAAACGGTATCGGTTGAGATGATCATACTCGAGAGCCAAACAGACGGCAGGGTAAAAAATGTGAGAGCCGAATAGAAGGCAACTCTCGGGTTAAAGAGCTCTTTGGCAATGAGATAGATAAAGAGTGTCGTGATGGGGTATGTAAGCTCTGCCCCAAGCTTAATAGCAAAGATGGAATCTCCGAATAGTTTGGTCGTAAGAGCTATCAAGAGTGAGAGCATCGGGGGTTTTGAGTAGTAGCCCAAATCCAGATGCTTCGCCCAGTTGTAGTAGTAGGCTTCGTCAAAGTAGAGATCACTCTTCATATCGCCAAGAACCAAGAGTCTATAAAGCCAGATGATAGCCACGACCATAAAGAGTAGCGTTCCCCACTCCCCCTCTCTAATCCGCATCTTTGCCTTCCTCTTTTAAAAGTTTTGCCCAAAGATATGTCAAAGCTTCACCTGCAATAGTGATCAGCCTATAGATAATAGCCGCAGCTAGTACTAGCTCCTCTCTTATACCCGCCATTCCCGGTATCAATAGGATATAGATACTCTCTCTCACTCCAAGACCACCCGGAGCTCCCGGCAATACAAATCCAAACAGCCAAGCGATAAGGGCGATAAAGAGCATCTCAAAAAATTGCGTCGTATCCATCTCCACCGACAAAAAGAGTTTAAATACGAAAACAAAGAGTGAGGCAGATATGAGCAAAAAGATCGTGTGATAAAGTAGTACTAAGAGTATCGTACCCGGATCGAAATGCTTTTTTAGCCCAAATCTACCCCTTCCAAAATATAAAATTGCTCCGACTGTTGCTATCATTGAGAGAAACAGCGCTACCAAAACGCTATTTGCAATCTCAAATCCAAAGAGTGAAAAGCTAAAATTGACAAAAAAAGTACCTACAAATAGCAAAAGCAGGGCACTAAAGAGCATGATAAAAACTTCAAGTGTGTTTGAGAGTAGGATATTTTTATGAGTTGTATGCTCTTTATCTATCAAAGCGTGTCTGCCGAGAAAGTGAAAAACATTTCCGGGAAGATACTTAAAGATCACACTTGTGAGATAGGCACTAAAGACATCTCTCTTGAAAGGCTTTTTTGAGAGCATCTCAAGCAGACGCTTCCACGAGTATGCTAAAAAAAAGTAACTGAGTGAAAATATCAAAGAGAACAGTATAAACTTAACGATCCAGCTAGTGTCATAGCGTTCAACCACTCTTGTAAAGTCAAGCTTTGTGACAAGATAGGCTAAAAAGATAAAGGATAGAAGGACAGCGCCCCTACCGAAATAGCTTGCTAACTCTCTAATCGCCATTGAAGTATAAGAGTGCGGAGCCCCAAGTTAAACCGCCGCCGAATGTATCAAGAAGCAGGAGGTCGCCGTTTTTTATCTTTCCATCTTCGTACCAATTATTTAGTGCCATCGGTATAGAAGCGGCAGAGGTGTTTCCATACTTTTCAACCGTTAGTACCACTCTATCTTCACTCATACCCAACTTTTTCGCCACCGCACTGATGATCCTATAGTTTGCTTGGTGAGGTACAAACCAATCTATATCTTCACTTTTGATATCGTTATTTTTCAATATCTCAAAAACATCTTGCGTCAATGTATTGACTGCCAGTTTAAAGGTCTCATTTCCTTTCATTTTAAGATATTGTAATCCATTTTTTAAAACATCTTTAGAACAAGGATTTCTACTACCACACGCTTCAGTCACCAAAAAGTCTTGATACTCTCCATCGCTTGATGATTTCACATCCAAGATGGATCTGCTTTTATCATCCGTCGCACCTATGATAGCAGCTCCGGCACCGTCTCCAAATAGCACACAAGTCGTTCTATCGTTATAGTCGACGATGGAGCTCATCTTCTCCGCACCGATAATCAGCACATGTTTTCGCATACCGGACTCTATCATCGATTTGGCGATATTGAGTGCATATACAAAACCGCTACACGCCGCACTGATATCGAAAGCCATCGCACCCTTTATACCAAGCTTATCTGCCACTACACAGGCGGTTGATGGCATACAGAAGTAGTCCGGAGTGATCGTAGCGCATATAATCGCGTCCACTTCATCTCTTGAGATACCGGCTCTATCGATGGCGACCTTTGCGGCTTCATACGCCATATCGCTTGTGTATTCGTCATCTCTTGCTAGATACCTGCTCTTTATACCGGTTCTCTGCACGATCCACTCGTCACTCGTATCGACCATCTTTTCAAGATCGCTGTTGGTGAGTTTTTTCGAGGGGATATATGCACCTATCGATTTCAGTGACGCAAACAAAGCTCTTCCTTACTATTTTGAATATTTTACTATATTTTTCGTTATATCACTATTGATATCTGACTCAACAAAGTTGATCGCTTGATAGATTGCGTTTTTGATAGCTTTTGGATTGCTTTTACCGTGACATATGATCGCGCATCCATCTATCCCGATAAGCGGAGCGCCGCCATACTCGGCATAATCCATCTGTTTCTTTAAAAGTTTAAAGACTCTTCTCATCAGTAGTGCGCCAGTGAGGGCTGTCGGAGATTTTTTGATATTTTGTTTGATCATCTTAGAGATAGAGCTTGCAACACCCTCACTCGCCTTTAGTACGATATTACCGGTAAATCCATCGCATACGATCACATCGACACTTCCGTTAAAGATATCGCTTCCCTCTACATTGCCGACAAATGAGGGAAGCGCTTTGAGAAGTTTAAAAGCCTCTTTGGTAAGTTCGTTACCTTTTCCCTCCTCTTCGCCGTTTGCAAGAAGCCCTACTCTGATATTCTCTTTTTTGAGTACATCCTTGAGGTATGCTTCTCCCATGATAGCAAATTGAAAGAGATGCTCGGGTTTGCAGTCGGTATTTGCACCCACATCTAGTACTAAGCTATTTGCACCCGTTTGAGTCGGCATGAGTGTCGCGATGGCGGGTCTAAGCACCCCTTCAACTCTACCTATGCGAAGTGTTGCCAGACTCATGGTCGCACCGCTATGACCGGCACTCACAACTGCGTCAGCTTCACCGTTTCTCACAAGATCGACCGCTTTGTATATCGTTGAGTTTTTTCTTTTTAATACTTCAGTAGCGCTCTCATCCATCCCAAATAGATCATCGCACTCTACGATATCGATATATTTGGCAACTCTCTTTGGTATACGATGGGCAAATGTCGACTCTTTGCCGACAAGTATAGCGTTAAACTTCTCTTTTCTCTTTTTCAGCGCGTGGACTACACCGTCAACAATCGGAAGAGGACCAAAGTCCCCACCCATTGCATCTACTGCTATTTTTTTCATATAAACTACTTCTTATCTCCGTACTCACCTGTAGTCATATTCATTCTATGAGGCATTCTCCATGTACCGTCAGCCTCTTTGATAGGTCTCGGCAAAGAGAGCTTGTAGTGTGTTCTTCTCTTTGCCGCTCTTGTTTTACTCACTCTTCGCTTTGGAACTGCCATCTTTTACTCCTTCATTTCTTTACATTTATTACAGTAGTGATAATCACTCTTATATGAGCTTATCTCACTATCAAAAATATAGTCAAGATCCATAAATCCTCCATGCATCTCGACGATATCTATCTCATCTCCCCGGTAAAAGCCGTCAATCACTCTGAGAGAGAGATCATCATCAACACTTTGACGATACTCATCTCCACAGCTATCACAGGTGGTCTCAAATGAGCCTTTGATACTCATCTTAAGCTCTACGGCTCCCCCACTCTCTCTAAAAGTGCCGCTACACTCCATCTCATCTCTATTGAGTGAAAAGGGTGTTGCGGTTTTGGGTACCTTTCTAAAAGCTATTTTCATTATTTTAAACTGTTTATAATACCTCAATATCGCTAAAGAAATACTTTATCTCTCTCTTCGCACTCTCCGGTGAATCGCTACCGTGAACCGCATTTGCGTCGATGCTCTCGGCAAAGTCAGCTCTGATCGTTCCCGGAGCCGCCTCTTTCGGATTTGTAGCACCCATGAGCTCTCTATTTTTAGCGATGGCATCTTCACCCTCAAGCACCATCACGACAACCGGTCCACTTGTCATAAACTCAACAAGATCCTTAAAAAAAGGTCTCTCTTTATGCTCCGCATAAAATCCACCTGCCGTCTCTTCATCTAGCTTTATCTTTTTCATTGCGGCTATTCTTAACCCGTTTGACTCAAATCTATCGATGATTTTTCCTATGACACCTTTGCTAACCGCATCAGGTTTTATGATAGAAAGTGTTTGTTGCATATCGCTCTCCAATTGAAAAAATTATTATAAAGGCGGTGGAGTATATCAAAATAAAGATATAACGAAGTTTAAATCGGGAAAATAAGCAGAAAAACCAAAGGGATATACCCTTTGGTAACAGATTAGTCTTCGACTACCGGAGTACCAGGCTCACCTCTGTTTTCACTAAGAGTTTGTCCATCTTGCGGCTCATCCCAAACGATACAACCTTCAGTCGGGCAAGCTTCAGCACAAGCTGGAGTATCGAAGTGACCTACGC
>JALWLO010000144.1 GCA_027084135.1 Campylobacterales bacterium
GTATGAAATTATGTTAAAAGATTTTGCGAAGTTGGAGACATTTTTGACCGTGGTAAAGGAGAGAAGTTTCTCAAAAGCCTCTAAAAAACTGGGTATCTCTCAGCCTGCCGTTACACAGCAGATCAAGTGGCTGGAGGAGTTTTTGGATAATAAGATAGTGGAGAGAAAGAAAAACGGTATCGTTTTGACAAAAACGGGTGAGGATCTCTATAGAGTGGTGCAGAGATTGGAGAGATGTGTCAATAACATCGAAAAAGATATCATCAAAATCATCAATAAAAAGCTAACCTTTGTCATAGGTGCCTCCTTTACGATCGGAAATTATGTGCTTCCATACTGCTTAAACGAGCTTCAAGATGCGATCAATAACGAGGTGCTGATCACCGTCGATAAATCGGATGAGATACTTCAGCAACTCCTCGATAAAAAGATCGACTTAGCCCTGGTAGAGACGCCTGTTATGGTCGAAGGTGTAGTACATAAGCAGTGGCTTGAGGATGAGTTGGTACTCTTTAGTAGGACGAAACTACCTAAGACTGTAAAGCCGGAGAATCTGCAAAATTTCAACTGGATCTGTAGAGAGGAGGATTCGCATACGAGGAGACTGGTAACAGAGTACTTCTCAGAGAGAGGCATCGAGTGTAAAAACTTCAATATCGTAACAACTGTTGCCAGTCAAACTGCGGTTAAAAATACAGTACTAAACGCTCCGATAGATGAAGAGCATCCTACCGTTTCACTGCTCTCAAAGTTTGTGATTCACGAAGAGTTGGCTAGCGGACAGCTTCACATGGCGACGATCAAGGGTATGAAGATAAAGCGACACTTCAATGTAGTCTATCTCAAAGAGAGAAAGTATGACGCCTTTATCGCAAAAGTGGCGGATTTTATCATGTCAAGAAGCAGAAAGGCATAAACCCAAAATTTGCACTAACTGGCACATTATCTACATTGATCATCGGCGGCATGGATATTGAAGTAAATACTCGACGCAACACTCCGAGTGCGCCTGCGTTTTCCTTCAACACTTCTACCACCGAGCATCAACGCATCTAATGCACCGTATAGCACAAAATTTGGGTTAAATCCAAACTTTATCCTAAATATATAATTGCTTCGTGAATCTATTTTAATATCTTTTTGTTTTCCGGGTTTGAGAGGAAGATATTGGTAGACTTTTTGATATTTTCATCTCTCTTTTTGTAAGATGGCGGCATTTCGTAAGCGAGATTGATAAAGATTGGGGTTTCCTCCAGCATGATTTGAACGATGCTTCCAAGAGGTACTTTAACGATACTCCCGATATTTTCGGCTCCAAAGCCCGCCTCAAATATAAAGTAACCATCCTCTATATAGGCACTCTCAAATGTATATTCGGCTATCACAAAGAGGGTTATAGGCTTAAAGGAGTCGGAGATATGGCTTGGAAGTTCAGGATTGAACTCAACACTGTTGATGTTTGTCAATATAGAGAAAAACTCTCCTCTATCCAACAGAAGCGAGATGATATCGACGATATGGCTCTTCATCATATTTGAAAAGTCAATATCTTGTAAAATTCTCTGCATCTCTAACCCTCGATGATAAATTTTGGATCTTTCACTCTTTGAAATCCAACGATCGCATTCATCATAGCAAAAGCTTTTGCCTCTTTTAGATCCTTAATTGTAACATCTTTTTCTAAAACTATTTGTTTTTTGATCAGAGACTCCCTTACCGTTCCCCTTAAGAGAGGTGAAGCGGGGGTGATCCATCTCTCTCCGTCAAAGAGTGTGATATTGGCGATAGAGGTATCTTGCAGTAGTCCATCTCTTGAGATGATGATATCATCACACTCCCCTCTAGTACGAAAGAGTTGATCTATCTCTTGCCTATCTAGATATTTATATCGATAGCTGATATGCGCATCGATGACTTTAAAAGTTCTAAAAACTCTCTTTTGTATAGGGTGATACTCAACCCTTTCGATCCTGTCGCTATAGATCACTTTAACCCGCTTTGGAGATTTGCTTAAAGTAATAGCACTTTTTAGATCTAACGATCTGTTAGTACTAAAGTTTTCTCGAACGGTTCTATTTGCGCGCCGGTTGTGATAGGAGAGGTTTCTAATCTGGTGATTGGCTACAAAGAGTGTTTCAAAAAAGAGGGACATAGATCTTCTCACACATTTCGTTATATTCGGCTTCCATATCGCTATCTACTGTGATACCGCCGCCGCTTTTATAGTAGAGATTCCCGTCGATATTTTCGATAAACCTTATCATCACAGCGCTATCCAAGCTTTCACCGTCAAAGACGCCAAAGATACCGCTATAAAAGCCGCGCTCATACCCCTCTACCTCTTTGATGATCCGGGTTGTTCTCTTTTTGGGCGTGCCTGTTATGGAGCCGGCGGGAAGGAGAGCGGTGATGATCTCCCCCAGTCTATCTTGCCACCCCTCTTCAAGATCTCCGCTAATCTTGGAGCTTACTTGCAGTAGCTCTCTCTCTCCCGCTTTGATCTTCTCGATATACCTAAACTTATCTACCCTGACCTTTTTGGCGACAATGGAGAGATCGTTTCTCAAAAGATCAACCACCATTACATGCTCCGCCATCTCCTTCTGGTTTGCGAGGATCTTCTCTTTGGCATTTTTGATTTTAGCGTCGATTGTCCCTTTCATAGGGTGGGTATAGATCCGATTTGCTTTGATCTGGACAAACCTCTCAGGTGAAAAGCAGACAAACTTATCTTTAAAGAGCAGTTTAAACTTCGCATCACTACATCTGTAGATCTCTTCAAGGGTGTAGTTTATCTCAAGCTTTGAGGGAAAAGTGAGGTTTACCAAGTAGCTGTTACCACTTTTGATCTCTGTTTGAATCTGATCGAAAGCCTCTCGGTATCTCTTTTTAGAGATGGGGATGTAGCGATAGTTGAGTGCTTTTTTGCAACGCGTTTTATCGTTAGTACTAAGGTCTATCTCAAATTTTATCTCTTTATCTAGTTTATCAAGCGTAGATATGTAGTAGTCGCTTAGATCAAAGTTGATCACAAAAAAGAGCGGCTCTCTCTTTTGACCGAGAGCGTTCAACTCTCTCTTGATGGCGTCAGCTGCTCTCAAGTATCAACTTCTCCAATATCGCCATCCTGATATAGACTCCGTTATTTACCTGCGTGAGTACTTTGCATCGCTTATCGGTCATCAACTCATCCGCTATATCTACATTTCTATTGACAGGTCCGGGATGAAGTAGCAAGATATCCCTCTTGCCCAATAACTCCTTGGTAATGCAGAAGTTTTGCGCATAGTCGGCAAGCGAAGCGTAGATCTGGTTTTTGTGTCTCTCTGTTTGGGTACGAAGCGCCATGATGATATCTACCTCATCTACCACCTCTTTTACGCTGTAACGCTTTTGAAACCGATCGGTATTTGGCATAAAGTGAGGCGGCGCGACGAGTATCACCTCCAGTCCAAACTTTGTCAAAAGTTCGATGTTTGAGTTTGCAACTCTTGAGTTTTTGATATCCCCGACGATCGCTATCTTTTTCCCCTCTATCTCTCCAAAGCCGTAGTGCTCTTTGATAGTAAAGAGATCGAGAAGCGCTTGACTTGGATGGGCGTGTGACCCGTCTCCGGCATTGAGCAGAGGGCATGAGATGTAGTTTGAGAGCATCTTGGGCACACCGGAGTCTTTATGTCTGACCACTATGGCATCAGGCTCCATGGCATCGAGATTTGCCGCCGTATCAAAAAGTGTTTCCCCTTTGGAGGTAGAGCTTTTGGAGACATCCAGACTCACCACACTCGCTCCAAGCCGCTTTGCCGCCACTTCAAAACTGCTTCTTGTTCTGGTGGAGTTTTCGAAAAAGATGGTGATGATGAGTCTATCTTTTAGCGTTTTGGGCAGTCGGGCACTACTTTTTAGCTCTTTGGCTCTCGCTAAAATCTCCTCAACTTCGTTAGTACTAAGATCTTTTATGCCTGTTAAATGTTTCATAAAAAGCCATATTATCATAAATTTACTCAATCCACAATCACTTCACAAAAAAGGTGGATAATTTTAATACTAAATGAGAATTTACGGGAGGTTTATGATGAAAAGGTCTATGTTGTTGCTAGGTGTGTTTACAACACTTTTAAGCGCGGAGAGCTTTAGCTATACGGAGTATGTGAGGGTTAGCTCTTCAGTAGCACAATATGAAAAGGTACAAGAGAGAGTCCCCTATCAAGAGTGTTACGATAGAAGAGTAAGAGCATATGATAATCGCGTAAGAGAGCATGACAAGGTGGTAGGCTCTATCTTGGGCGGTGCGATAGGCGGTGCGATAGGGCAGCAGATAGGTGAGGGCAAAGGTAACGATATCGCCACCGTCGGTGGAGCGATACTGGGTACTATCGTCGGCGGTAATGCGGTCGAGGAGCGATATGGAGCGTATGAACCGGAGTATCGTACAAAAAGAGAGTGTGTGACCAAATATAGATATGAGGGTGTTAGAAGAAGATTTGTCGGGTATAAAAATATCGCTTACTATCATGGTAGAAAGATCGTCAAGTTCTCAAATGAGAAGTTAAGTACCATACCGATAACCGTCACAATCAGCTATTGATCTAGTACTAAGTTAACTATCTTCTCAAAGTCTCTTGAGAGTAGATGTAGATCTTCGAAGCTATCTTTAAAGTAGGGGTAGGAGATCCCATAAAAACTCTCACTTCTATCGTTTATGCACCATGTGTAGGGGATTTTTAGAGCATCTAGATAGTGGAGATTGAGGAGTGCGGTATTGATGCATCCAAGTCTATCGTCGCAGATGAGTAGCGTATGGGTACTAAATCTTTGAGCAAGGTCAATCATATAGTACTCTTTATGGATAGGAGTAAGCATCCCCCCAGCACCCTCTATCAAGATGATATCGCCAAGTTTCGATAATTTCTCAAAAGCTTTATCTATCTGATCAAGTGCAATCTCTCTCTCAGAGGCTACATAGGGTGCAGCCGGGAGCGGGAGTCTTACGGGGCAGATATCAGAGAGAGCAAGATGGGCAATATGTGGGTTAAATCTCTTGGCTGTTTCCAAAAGTTGAAAAGCATCGCTCTTTGAAGCATCGACAAATCCGCTCTCAATAGGTTTGAAAGGTACGACTTTTAGTCCCTTAGTACTAAGTCTCTCTATCAGCTTGAGTGTGGTGTAGGTTTTACCTACTTCGGTGTTGGTTGCGGTTATAAATAGAGTTTTCATGGTAAAAAGTTTACCAAACTACAACTTTTGGAAACTTTTTTGCAAAAGAAGAAATTTTCTCTCTATCATTAACGATTTGTTTGAAAAAAAGTAGTATAATAGGTGTAAATAAAGAATGAGTGTGAGGGGTTGTAGTGGACATTAAACATGATGCTGATACACAAACTGAACAACAAGATGAAACCGTCGAGGTAAAGAGGTATAAAGTTGTTCTACTAAATGACGATTTTACCAGCATGGATTTTGTTGTTGAGATATTGATGGATATATTTGGACACTCTGTTGATAATGCTATCAATATCATGCTACAAGTTCACAGAAACGGTAGAGGTGTCTGCGGAGTCTATACTTATGAGGTAGCAGAGACCAAAGTTCATCAAGTTATCACTAGAGCTAGAGAACATGAATATCCGCTGAGAGCGATTATGGAGGAAGAGTAAAATATGTTAAATAATGAGTTAAATTCAGTACTAAACGAGGCACTAGAGTATGCAAAAAAGAGTAGACATGAGTATGTGACGATCGAGCATGTATTCTACTCACTACTTACCAATGATCAAGCGGTAGAGATACTAAAAAAGTGCGGTGCCGATACAGACTTTCTATATGAGAGGATAAAAACACATCTTGATTCTGTCTTTAAGCCTCTTCCGCCTGAAAATTATCACGATCCGTTTGAGACGGTAGCGCTTGCGAGAGTGATTGATAATATGATCACAAACGCAAAAGGTGCGGATAAGAAGAAGGCGAGCGTAGAGGATCTACTTGTAGCGCTCTTTGATGAGGAGAGAAGTTATAGTGTCTATCTATTGAAACAGCAAGGGGTAACGAGACTAACACTGACCGAAGTGATAACCGATTTAAAGGGTGAAACGACGAGTAGTGACGAAACCAAGGTGGTCACACCAAAAGAGGATGGAGATCTGGCAAACTATACCGTCAATCTCAATGAGTTGGCAAAAAGCGGTAAAATAGATCCGGTCATAGGTAGAGAGAGTGAGCTTGATAGGGTGATGCAGGTACTTTGTCGTAGAAAGAAAAACAATCCGCTCTTAGTCGGAGAGCCGGGAGTCGGTAAAACCGCTATCGTCGAAGGTTTGGCGTTGAAGATCATCAATGGTGAGACACCGGAGATACTTAAAGATGCCGCACTCTTTTCACTTGATATCGGGGGACTATTGAGTGGGACGAAGTATAGAGGTGATTTTGAGAAGAGACTCAAAGGGGTACTCAGTGAACTTGAGGAGATAGATAATGCAATCCTCTTTATCGACGAGATACATACCATAGTCGGTGCAGGTTCTACAAGCGGCGGAAGTATGGATCTATCCAATCTTCTCAAGCCGGCTCTCGCAAATGGTAGTATCAAGTGTATCGGTGCAACGACATATGCGGAGTATCGAAACTTCTTTGACAAAGATAAGGCGCTTAGCAGAAGATTTGCAAAGATAGATGTCGATGAGCCGTCGATCGAAGATAGTTACAAGATAGTACTAGGGCTTAAAGAGAAGTATGAAAAACATCATAATATCAAATACACCAACAAAGCGCTAAGAAGTTCGGTGGAGCTTGCTAAAAAGTATATCAACGATCGGTTTTTACCCGATAGTGCGATCGACTTGATCGATGAGGTGGGCGCATCTTTTCATATCAAAGAGAGAAAGCGAACCAATGTAACGGTAAGCGATATCGAGCATGTAGTCTCCAAGATGGCGAACATACCGCCAAGAAGTGTCAGTAGTGACGACCTCTCAAAGCTACAAAATCTTGAGAGTGAGTTGAAGGCGAAAGTATTCGGTCAAGATGAGGCGATCATACAGCTTGTCAAAGCGGTTAAGAGGGGAAGAGCCGGACTTGGTCGTCCAAATTCGCCTATCGGCTCATTCCTCTTTGCCGGACCTACCGGTGTGGGTAAAACAGAGGTGGCAAAGCAGTTGGCTGAGATCCTCGGTATCCACTTTGAGAGATTTGATATGAGTGAGTATATGGAGAAGCACAATGTCGCAAGACTTATCGGTGCGCCTCCGGGATATGTAGGCTATGAAGAGGGTGGTCAATTGACCGAAGCGATCAGAAAGCACCCCTATACCGTACTGCTTCTAGATGAGGTGGAGAAGGCGCATCCGGATGTGATGAATATCCTGCTTCAAGTGATGGATAGCGCTACACTGACGGATAATGACGGTATCAAGACCGACTTTAGAAATGTCATCATCATCATGACGAGCAACCTCGGAACCCAAGCGGCTCCTACGATGGGATTTACCAAAGATGAGACCTCTCAAGCTGATAGTGCGATCGGAGAGTTTTTTGCGCCTGAGTTTAGAAATAGGCTCGATGCGATCGTACACTTCAAACCGCTTAGCAAAGAGATTATGGTCAATATCGTAGAGAAACAGCTCGATGAGCTTGAGATGCTTCTCAAAGATAAGAAGGTAAGCATAGAGGCTACACAAGCGGCGAAAGAGTATCTTGCTGATAAGGGTTACAGCGATACGATGGGTGCGAGAGTGATGAATAGAGTGATCCAAGATGAGGTCAAAACGCCACTAACGGATGAGGTACTCTTCGGTAAGCTACAAAACGGTGGAGTCGTCAAACTCGATATCAAAGATGGCACACTCACTATCGAATATGAGAGCAGTAAATAGGCTTGATACCTCAAGTAAATAGATATACTTACATATTTCCCGATCCAAGACGCTCCTCCAAAGAGGGGCTTGTAGCTTGGGGAGGAGATCTTAGTACTAAGCGGGTAATGAGTGCCTACCTACAAGGGATATTTCCTTGGTATAATGAGAGCGATCCGATACTCTGGTGGTCGCCGGATCCAAGGCTAGTGCTATTTCCAAAAGATATCAAAATCTCCAAATCTCTCCAAAAAAGTATGAAAAAGTTTGAGGTAAAGATAGATCACGACTTTGAGAGTGTAATCAGGGCATGCCGAAATGTGAGGATAAACAAGGGTGAGAACACTTGGATACTTGAAGAGGTGATAGAAACCTATAGCGAGCTCCATAGAGAGGGGCTGGCAAAGTCGTTTGAGGTCTATTATGAAGGGGAGCTTGTGGGCGGACTCTACGGGATAGATCTTGGAAAGATATTTTGCGGAGAGTCGATGTTTTCTATAAAGAGCGATGCCTCCAAAACCGCACTTGTACATCTTGCACACTACTGCCTCGAAAAGGGATATGAACTGATAGACTGCCAAGTACCGTCGGATCATCTAAAAAGAATGGGTGCTATCGAGATGGAGAGGGATGAGTTTTTGGATAGGTTGGAGAAGAGTTTAAAGAAGTGAAATTGATTATCAATTGATAAATTATCCTAATATTTATTGATAGATTATGAGACTTTTTTACTTAATATCTTCAATTCGATTCTACTACCTATAATAGTTATTCT